>JALQTF010000035.1 GCA_023264085.1 Acholeplasmataceae bacterium | reverse complement strand
ATTAATCCCAAGCTTACCGCCTGTTTTTGTAAAGCAGTTTCTTACTTCAGCGATTGTTCGGTTCACGTTATCGGTTAAACATTCTACGATAAACATGCTTCCTTCTAGTCCAAATCCTTCGTACCGTGTTGGTAAATAGTTTTCATCAGTACCACCTTTAGCTTTATCAATAGCACGTTTAATGACATCTGATGGTATTTGATCTCTTTTTGCACGATCAATGATTTGTTTTAATGTAATATTGACTTCTGGATCAGGAATACCTGATTTTGCAGCCATCAGTAATTCTTTACCGTATCTTGCGTATAGTTTTGATTTTGCAGCTGCGGTTTTGCCCATCGCAACTTTTCTAACTTCAAATGCGCGTCCCATAATGTTGTCCTTTTATTTATTGAATGTTTCTTGATAGGTTTTTATTGATTTTGTAATGATTTTTCTTGCTGCATCCGGTCCATCAATATCTAAAACATACGTCGTTTTTCCTTCTAGCGATTTATACACTTCAAAAAAGTGTCCCATCTCGGTAATGAGATGTTGTGGAAGTTCATGTACATTTTTGTATTGCGCAAGTGATGGATCCCCTTGTGCAATTGCAATGATTTTTTCATCATTTTCATCTGAGTCTCTCATTTTAATGACGCCAATTGGTGTACATGTGACCAAACTTAGTGGTTCGATGTCTTCTTGACATAAAACGAGAACGTCCAACGGGTCTCCATCTTCAGCAAGTGTTCTTGGAATGAATCCATAGTTTGCTGGATAGTGTGTAGATGTAAATAATATGCGATCTAAAATAATCATTCCCGTTTCTTTATCGAGTTCGTATTTCTTTTTAGATCCTTTTGAAATCTCGATACAAGCGATGAACTGATCTGGTTGGATGCGTTCATCTTTAATGTCGTGCCAAATATTCATATGCACCTCACTTATGCATTATTTTAACATGATTTTCATACAAATGATATGTATTTAAAAGGAGTGCATGAATGGTCATAGGACCAACGCCACCTGGTACAGGTGTGATTGCATATGCTTTCTCATACACATCCTCATAGTTTACATCACCAAATAGTTTTTGATCTACTTTATTAATACCAACATCTAAAACAACAACCCCATCTTTAACCATAGAAGCGTCAATTAAATGTTTTTTCCCTACAGAAACCACTAAAACATCTGCTTGTTTTGTGTGATAGGCTAAATCTTTAGTTTTAGAGTGACATACAGTGATCGTTGCTCCCATATCCATTAATAGTCTTGCGATTGGAAATCCAACAATATTACTTCTACCTACAATCACAGCATGTTTTCCTTTGACATCAATGTTATAAGCTTCTAAAAGAAGCGTCATCCCATAAGGTGTTGCGGGTTTAATATTGGGTTTTCCTTGATACATCAATCCTTGGTTCATTACATGGAAACCATCGGCATCTTTAGATGCATCAATGGCTTTTGTAAGAATCTCTTCATCTAAATTTTTTGGTAAAGGTAATTGCAATATCATACCATCAACATCATTATCTTGATTGAGCGTTTTTATTTTATTATATATCTCATCTGATGATACGTTTTCTTCATAGTGATGAAGGGTTGCTTTCATACCAACAGATTCTGCCGCTTTCAGTTTGCCTTTAATGTATGACAAACTTGCGGGGTGTGACCCTACTAAAATAATTGCAAGGTGTGGTTGTCTCCACTGCTTCACATCTTCGGCAATTTTATTTTTTAATATATCATTTTGTAATTTCGCAGTCTTTTTCCCGTCAAGTATCATTGTCGACCTCTCTTACTTCGCCATCACTTTGAAGTTTAAACCTAAGTGCTCTTGGTGTTTTATTTAAACCTGGCATCACCATGATTCCTTTTGTTTGAGCAACTAAAAATCCAGCACCCAAAGACGGTCGCACTTTTGTAATTTCTATCGTAAATCCTTCTGGTCTTCCTTTAAGTGATCCATCACCAGATAGAGATAGTGGTGTTTTTGCCATACATATTGGTAAATGCCAACCTAATGATTGATACGTTTCTATATCTTTTAGTGCCGAATTTGAAAACACAACATCTTTGGCACCATATATGTTTTTAGCTATAGATTCTATGTTTTTTTGAATGTCTTTAGAAGGTTGGTATATAGGTTTAAAACTTGACTGTTTTTCCGCAATATTTACAACAATATTGGCAAGATCTTGCATGCCCTTACCACCCTCTTTAAAACCTTTTGAAAGTGCAATATTATAATCGTTGTTTTTTGCCCATGATAAGACATATTCCACTTCTTCTTGTGGATCATTATCAAAATGATTTAAAGATATCACAAACGGAAGATTGAATGTTTTAATATTCTCTATATGTTTCTCTAAGTTTTTCATACCTTCTTTAAGTGCAGACATATTTGCTTCTGAATAGTTTTCTGCATTGCCGTGTAACTTGAGTGCACGTAGTGTTGCAACAATAACAACCGCATCAACATCATGATTTAAGTGCGGCATTTTAAGATGTAAAAACTTTTCCATACCTAAATCTGCTCCAAAGCCAGCCTCTGTTACTAGGTAATCGCCAAGTTTTAAACCAAGTTTTGTTGCAACAAGGGAATTGCATCCATGTGCAATATTTGCAAAGGGTCCACAATGCATGAGTGTTGGGACACCTTCTAACGCTTGAACTAAATTGGGATTCATGGCTTCCTTAAGAAGTAGTACCATGGCATCGCTTGCGCCTAAATCAGATACGAGTACGGGTTGTTTTTTTGAATTATACCCAACAAGTATATTATCTAACCGTCTTTTTAAATCAAATATATCTGATGACAAAGATAATACCGCCATCACTTCTGATGCAGCCGTAATGATAAATTGATCTTCTCTTAAATTGGTTTGAATTTTTCTTAAATTTCTATCATTCATGTCCATGACACGCGGCCATTTGACATCTTGAATATCTAACTCGTTGCCTTGAAAGATATGGTTGTCGATAAGCGCAGACAATAAATTATTGGCCGCCGTGATTGCATGTAAATCTCCAGTAAAGTGAAGATTAATATCTTCTTCGGGAACAACACTGGATACGCCACCACCTGTTGCCCCACCTTTTAAACCAAAAACAGGTCCTAAAGATGGTTCTCTAAGTGCTAAAATAGGCGATTTTCCAATAAATTTTAACCCTTGAGCAAGCCCAATAGATGTTGTTGTTTTTCCTTCTCCCGCGGGGGTTGGGTTGATTGCAGTGACGAGTATGAGTTTGCCTTCTTTTTTATCTTTTAACGTGTCTAGTACTTTTAAATCTATTTTTGCTTTATACTTTCCAAAAGGTAAAAAGAACTTTGGATCAAGATTAAGTGATTGATAAATATCGATAATTGGATTCATACGTCCCCCTTATTAAGGTTATTATAACACATGCACGGTGTAAGGTAGCAGTGCTTCAAAGAGTTGAGATGCAAGATATAGCCAATGTTCATTTTTATTTACATGTTCCATTTTCAAGACGATATGTCCTCTTTCAAAATCAAGTGTTGATGGTGCATGAAACGCCTTTACTGTTTTTAAAAATGGTGCTTGGTTATATACATTTGACATATCTTTATGAAAGGTGAACTTAATAAAATTTGGTGTTTGAGACACTTGAATCACTTTTAATTGATGACTTAATTTCTTAAAGAGTTTCTCATACATATATTGTCTTAATTCAACATCAATTGGACCAAAACGATCGATCAGTTCCTCTTTTAATTGATTGACATCTTCAAGTGTATGAAGGGTTGCAATACGCTTATGTATCTCAATTCTTAGTGTATCGTAATTCGCATAATTAGGATCAACGTGTCTTGCTGCATAGGTTTCATTATCTTTGGGGTCGATGTCATCAAAAACTTTCTTACCTGTAGTAGCTTCTTCTACAAGCTTCATATATAATTCATACCCTACCGTATCGATAAATCCAGATTGTTCTTGTCCAAGTATATCTCCTGCACCACGAATCGCAAGATCTCTTAAAGCAATTTTATATCCACTACCAAGGGCAGTAAAATCTTGTATTGCTTGAAGTCTTTTTCTTGCTTCATCGTTAATGGTTAAATATTGTTCATAAAATAAATAGGCATATGCGATACGATCACTTCTACCAACGCGACCTCGAATTTGATACAGTTGTGATAGACCTAGTTTATCCGCATCATGAATAATGAGTGTGTTTGTATTAGGAATGTCGATACCTGTTTCAATAATGGTTGTAGAGATCAAAACATCATATTCATGCTCAATAAAGTTTGTTAATACCTCTTCTAATTCTTCTCTGTGTAATTTGCCGTGTGCGTAAGCAATTCTCGCTTCTGGCACAAGTTTTTTTATTTTTTGAAGCATCCCTGTCATACCGGAAACACGATTAAAAAGATAAAATATTTGTCCGCCTCTTGCGATTTCTCTTTCAATTGCTTCTTTTACAAGTGCCTCATTTCTTTCGACTAAATACGTTTGAACAGGATATCTGTTTTTAGGTGGTGTCTCAATCATAGACATTTTCCATATAGCAACTACCATCTTCTCCCTGCGGAGTCGATACACAACAAATAACGTGTGTGGGTTCA
>JALQTF010000070.1 GCA_023264085.1 Acholeplasmataceae bacterium | reverse complement strand
TTCGAGGATGATTCTGGGGGTACTAGTTCGGGTAAAGCTTATATTTTTGATTTACCTACTGGTAACCTTCTTTGGACTCTTGATAACCCAAATGCTTATAATACTGGCCTGAATGATCAGTTTGCTTATTCGGTAGCTATATCAGATAATTACGCAATAGTAGGCGCTCCTTTAGAAGATTATGATTTCTTCATTACAGAATTAGCTCTTGATTCTGACACAGCTAACAAAAAAATTAAGAATCTTATGGCTCACTTATTTCTGACAAAGTACGTGATAAAGATTCTGTTCAAGCATGTTTAATGCTAAGTGAGATGGTTGGATTTTACAAAAAACAACACAAAACACTTATGGATGTCTTAAATAACATATATCAAGAATATGGGTATTACATGGAACTGACTGATAACTTTTTCTTTGAAGGCATTCAAGGAAAAGAAACCATGAAGCAGTTACTGGATAAGATTAGAAAAGAACCACTTGCGATACCTCATTTATCACTATTAGAAACAAGAGACTATGCCACACAACAAGGCATGAAAGATGGACATCCATTTTCCCTTGACTTACCAGTATCAAATGTATTAGAATATCGCTATCAAGAAGGATTTATTATTTTGAGACCAAGTGGAACTGAACCTAAACTTAAAGTATACTACGGGTTCCATGGAAACAATCAAGCCGAAGTTGCCCAACTTGTCTCAAAGAGTCAATCGATATTGAAAACAGTATTGAAAGGATAACATTATGCAATCACGCATCAAACAACTTTTTTCATCGATGGAAGATCAAAGTATCGCCTATATTTTTAGTGGCAATGCCATGATTAAAACAGCCGATCAACATTATCCATTTCAAGTCAATAAAAACTTTTTTTACTTAACAGGTCTTGATTTATATCAAAGTGTCCTTGTTTTAGTTAAACATAAAAAAGAAGAAATCATTTTATTTGCACCTATTCGTTATAAGGAAAAAGAAAAATGGGAAGGTATTTTACCTTCTTTTGATGCGATCAAAAAGATTACAGGATTCACAGATGTACGTGATCGTGCGACATTTGATGACTTTCATGCTTCAATATATACGACATTAAGAACATCAATTTATGGTGAAATCAAGCAAGTTTATTTAGATATTTCTCAAACTGACAGACAGTGTCAAGATGTTGTCCAGTTTTCAAATCAACTCAAGAACCTTTATCCAGAACTTAGTATATTATCAAGCTCTCATATACTAAAACAAATGCGAACATTAAAAAGCAATGAAGAAATTGATGCCATCAAAGCAGCAATACAAATTACTCAAAAAGGACTTCAAAGTCTCGTTGATACACTAAAAACATCAAAAAAAGAACATTTATTACATGCCGCTTTTGTTTATGAACTTAATAAAAATCAGTCAAAAGAAGCATTTGATACGATCATTGCAAGTGGCAATCATGCAACCATTCTTCATTACATCGATAACAATGATGACATTTCAAATGATGCACTTGTGCTATGTGATTTAGGTGCTGAGTATCATCAATATAATGCCGATATCACAAGAACATATCCAGCTTCTGGTAAATTTACAGATAGACAAAAAGTTCTGTATCAACTTGTGTTAGAAGTCAATCAAGAAATGATTGAATGGATTAAGCCAGGAAAATCTTTTGCAGAGTTTAAAAGTTTAGGCAAAGAAAAACTCGCAGAAAAGGCTTTAAATATCGGATTAATTAAACATAAGGATGAAATCTCAAAATATTATTACCACGGATTGGGACATCACTTAGGCTTAGATGTCCATGACCCTTGTGATTATGATATGCCTCTTAAAGAAGGTATGATACTTACCGTAGAGCCTGGTATTTATATTGAAGAAGAAGGTATTGGTATACGTATCGAAGATGACATTTTAGTCACTAAAGATGGTTATGAAAATCTTTCTAAAGCCATACCAAAAACAATCGATGACATCGAAAACTTATTTAAGTAAAAATAACACACCCTCCTATGATTAATTAGGAGGGTTTTATTATGAAATGGATGCTTACAACAGTTTTAAGTATATTACTGAGTATCTCTTTATCAATTCAGACACAAGCAAACTATCAAAATTTTGAATCAATGACCATGATTGATGGGACACTGCTTTCTGAAATAGATGAAAAAGATTATCAAGAAGCATTAAACAAAGTTTCTAAACGTAAGTTTTGGGGATGGAAAATTCATTATATCCATGAACGTATTAAAGTGAGTTATATTAAAGAAACATTATTTTCTTATTACAATGATGGGAAAACACCTTTTGAATATGAATATCAAGCAACCTATGATCAGACAGCAACATTTTCTATTTCAGCTACAGGGTCGATTGATTATTCGAATAAAGATGATGCAAAACAATTCAAAAATAAGTTAGATGCTGCATTAAGAATATCATCAGATTATAAAACATCCCAATCAAAAAAAGAAACGATTCAATTAAAAATTGATGTCGACCCTGGCACACAAGTCGATTTGTTTATTTATGGAGAAGGCTATATCACCAATGGTACAGCTGCTCGTTACGTATTCTTTTTTAGAACTCACTTTGGTGGATTTGAATGGTTTGAAGTGTCGACTGAATATCAACGTCTAGAAAAAATTAAAATATGAAACTTTTGTTATATGTATCCACTCTTGGGCTTATTATCTTAACTATCTTTATTGTTCGTACGACAAAAGAAGATACGTTTTTAATGATTCGCTCAATTTATACTTACTACCAAGTGATTGACGGTGATCATGTAAATGTTCAACTATATGCAAGTCAAAAAAGTGAGCAGTTACTTGACGCAACAATCGATCGATTGCAATTAGCATCAGATAACATACTCATGGATGTTTTTTATATCGATATGTCTCAAGATGCAGAAGAAACCTATTTAAATCACACGTATTATATCTATACATTGACATTTAAATTGCCGACATTATTTCAAACACAAACGATAGAACATGCATCATTAAAAATGACTACAAATCTAGGACAAACACATCAAATGATATTGGGTCATTTCTTTATTACACCTTATACGTCTAATTATTCACATGACTGGACGTCTATTTATGGCACGCGTCATGAAACATTAATGACGTTATTATCTATTACAATAGAAACTTCTGATACGATTGAAGTTGTGATGCTTGGTCATATCAACGCCTCGGTTTCATATGAAGCAAAACATATCAAAATAACCATTCATAAAAATGATGCCATCATTTTATCGCCATTAATCATGATACGTTCTATACATGGGGAAGAAATGATTGCAGGTGTGACATTTATACAATCCAATCGTATGCTTAATCAAACTGAGGGATATCATTATGTCTACGCACTTCATTAAACTAGATAATATTAAACATTTTGATATGGAAAAAGCACATTCTTTTGGTTTTGATAAAGGTAAAACATATCAACTCATTGGCAAAAATGGCAGTGGTAAAACAACACTATTAAAAATTATTGCAGGTTTTATCACACCTAACCAAGGAATTTGTTTAAATCACGCAAATAAAATATCGATCATGCCAGATATTCATTATTTACCCCCTCAAATGACGATATACATGTATCTTCATCAACTCCATGAACTTTTTAAAGAAGACATTGATATATCTTTATTATCTGTATTGGAATTACCTTTATCAAAAAAGATTGATTCACTTTCTCTTGGACAAAAACAAAAACTTGCAATCTTGCAGTCATTTATGGGAAATCCAGAAGTTGTCTTATTAGATGAACCTTTAAAAACACTTGATGCACATTCAAAGAAAAAAGTGATTCAATATTTTAAGAATTCCTCAAGTCTTATCATTTATTCATCACATCACCCCACACATGATCAACATGTACTACCGTATCATTTATGATGTCTTGGTACATGAATGCATCAAAATACAAGATGATTATGATCTATATTATATGTTGGATCATTGCAGTATTGGTTTTGATAAGACATATGTCGTTTGAGTTTGTTCATATCTATTTGCCAGTGATATATCCGATCATACTTTATATTTTTTTAACTTTACATAGTACCCATCCATACATTGAATATCTTTATGAAATTAGAAAGAAATACTCATGGATCATACTTAGAGAATGGTTGCAAATCAATATTATTTCAGATATAAAAGTAATAACTATTGCATGTTTACATATTATTGCAATAACAGTTGTTTCAATAGATATACATATGTTAACTGTTTTGATATTAAGTATCAGTACACTTTATATATTTAAAATGTTTAATATATTAATTCATAGTACTTTTTACAAAATAATGGGATTTATCATAGGCTATGTGAGTCATTATTTTTTACTGGACCTGTTTTTTTATCAGGACTATTATTTTTTATTTAATCCTGATTTAAATATATTATCAATTTGTTATATATATGGCATGTCCTATATGTTTCAAGTCATACATTTCTTTGTCTTAGAAAAACAAGCATCTTGAGTTGACATACTATAGTTATTTATGTATAATGATTGTGCTGTGGAAAGAAGCGTATGCTCGCCTGATGATTCATTCATAGGCAAAAAGTCACGAAAAATCATTATTTTTCGTTATGGTTGCATACGTTCACACAAGTGAACGTTTTTTTTATGGAGGTAATGTTTATTAGAAATTATTCTAGAGTTAAGCCTGTCAAACAAGTTGATCCCGTCAATGAAAACATTGAATCAGATCAAGTACTTGTGATTGATGATCAAGGTGAAAAGCTCGGCGTATTAAATACGCAAACAGCCATTCAAATGGCATTTGACAAAGACTTAGATCTTGTGGTTGTTTCTCCAGGCTCTAAGCCACCAGTTGCGAAATTCATGGATTATTCTCGCTACCGATATGAACAACAGCGTAAAGCGAAAGAAATGAAGAAAAAAACGCAAATCGCAGAGTTAAAAGAAATTCGTTTATCACCTACAATTGATAAACATGATTTAGAAACAAAAAAATCTCAATGTATTAAATTTTTACAAAAAGGTCATAAAGTTAAACTTTCAATTCGTTTCAAAGGAAGAATGATTACGCATGTAGAAGTTGGTAAAACTGTCATGAATACTTTTTTAGAAATGATACAAGAATACGGCAGTTCAGATGGAAAACCATCGATGGACGGCAGATCACTTATTGTGATTGTGTCACCAAATAAAAACTAAGGAGACGATTATGCCAAAACAAAAGACACATAGTGGATTAAAAAAACGTATCAAAGTGACTGGTACAGGTAAACTTGTTCGTGGACAAGCGTATACTGGGCACTTAGCAATGAACAAAACTACAAAACAAAACAGACAATTAAGAGGTGAGGCTCAAGTATCAGATTCTGATAAAAAGCGTATCAAAAGTCTCATTTCTAATATGTTATAAGGAGAACAACAATGCCAAGAGTTAAAGGTGGTACGATTGCACGCAATCGTCGTAAAAAAATATTAAAATTAGCTAAAGGGTATGTCGGTTCTCGATCACTGCTCTATCGTACAGCAAATGAACAGGTAATGAAATCATTATCTTATGCTTACAGAGACCGTAAACAACGTAAAAGAGAATTTAGAAAATTATGGATTCAACGTATTAACGCAGCTGCAAAACAATTAAACTTTAAATACTCACTACTTATTCATGGATTAGCACTTGCTAATGTAAAAGTAAACCGTAAAATGTTAGCAGAATTAGCAGTCTCTCAACCAGAAGACTTCAAAGCATATGTAACCATTGCTCAAGAAGCAATTAAAGGTAACTTACCTAAACCTGTTAAAGTAAAAGTTAAAGAAGTTGAAGAAAAAGCTCCAAAAGCAGAAGTTATTGAACCAGTTGAAAAAGTTGCGACTAAAGCAGCCGCACCTAAAGCAACTGCTGCTAAAAAACCTGCAACTACTAAAGCAGCCGCACCTAAAGCAACTACTGCTAAGAAACCTGCAACGACTAAAGCAGATGCGCCTAAAGCACCTGCTGCTAAAAAACCTGCAGCCACTAAAGCAGCCGCACCTAAAGCGACTGCTACTAAAAAACCTGCAGCCACTAAAGCAGCTGCTACTAAAAAACCTGCAGCAAAAAAAGAAGCTTAATTTAAGAAAAGAATGCATTCGCATTCTTTTTTTTGTATAATAAATGATATGAAGTTAAGAATAACATTAAGCGTTATTATATTAATATTCCTAATGGTCGTCTATCCTAGCTTACTTATATTATTAAGACCATACGGCCAAGGAATTATTACAATTGTGTTAATTTGCATTCTTGTAATGCTTTCTTTTTTTGTATTTAGTGGTGTGCAAAAATTGCTTACTTATACAATTTATATTGGATTTACGTTATTATTCTTATTTTTATTCCCTTCTGATTATCAAGTGTTAATCGCTTTAATTTCTACATTTGTAATGATTGTTCATCCTTTATCAAAATTTGAATATTATTTATCAAAAAAGATGAGCCCTAATTTTAAAAATCCTATACGTATACATTTGAGCGGATCATACTGGCCTTACTTTGAATATAGAAAAGCGATGAAAGCATATTATCATCTACCACAATCAAAGAAACTTCATAAAAATAGATGGTACTTGATTTTTAGACAACTTACTACAATAAGTCTTTTATTTATTGGTGTTTTTATGATTGTCAATGAAACATCCAATATCGTTAATGCTCTAGATGCATTTTCAATTACACGTTTCTTTAATTTATATATTGTTTTTTTGTTGATTTTAATGAGTTATTACGCCTATAAAAAAGGCTTTACAACAGTTATACGAGCGCTTATGATAGGTGTGTTTCCAATAATTATATATGTTTTAATGACAGCTTCATTTGATGCATACTTTAGAATACCGATGTTAATTATGATATTTATAGTATTTTTATTCATTCTTGTTTTTGAATATCAACGTTATTTTGATCGGGTCACAATAGATGTATTTGATTATCATGATGAACAAAATAATCAAATCGTATATGCAAATTCTCTTTTTGAGCCAATTATTTATAATGATACCTACATATTATCGACACATTATTTGATTAAAATCTCATTAACCACTTTTCATCAACAATTAAACACAATACTAAAATATATGAACAAACACCACATTATTTTGACAGCTTATGCATATGGTGAACAAATGTTTCATTTATATGCAGATTTTCATTTTAAAGATCGTGAAAAGGTCGATTTGTTTAAAACTTTTTTAGAATCACTTTTTATCATTGGTATTCCTTATGAACTCAAAGAAGATAAACACAAGTTACTATATGAAAAGAAATTTTATCATCAGAAAGCGTACATTATTGCGAGAGCTAAACATCTCGCAAGACAATTAGAAGATGTTAGTAACGAAAAAATTATCATCGTTTCTGTCTTCATGTATTTTGACAATATGGATACGATTGAAAGTTTAAAAAAATCCTATAACTACACCTATGTTGAATCCATGTCATTAGATGCTTATTACACAATAAAAATTGATGTACCTGTACCCAATAATAGCTTTATTATTGAAAAAACTGTACAAGATATATTACATGTGATGACAGAAAATAAAGGTCAGTTTATACGAATACTTGTTTCAAAAATCATTTAAGTTATGATATAATACAAATAACCTAGAAAGTACCGTTAGAACCCAAATTATCATTTTGGGGATGAATACTGTATGGGTGTGAAAGCCATTGAATGGAATCCCAAAGTACAGCACACGCGTTCCCCACCTGAACATACCATGTTCTATCGCTTTCTAGGGATTTTTTTATATTTTGGAGGAAACGAATGACGATATTAAAAACGCTGACACAATTACCCGGTATTCCTGGACATGAGTCTAAAGTTAAAGCCTTTATCAAGGAAGAACTTATTAAAGAAAATGCAGAGATTCTAGAGGATAATCTAGGATCATTAATTGCCAAAAAAGGAACTCAAGGACCTAAAATCATGCTTGCAGGTCACATGGATGAAATTGGTCTTATCATTTCTTCCATAACAAATGAAGGATTTATTAAATTTCAAACGGTAGGTGGTTGGTTCTCTCAAGTCATGCTTGCCCAATTATGGGATATTCATACAGATAAAGGCATTATCATAGGTGTGACTGGGATAAAACCTCCACATTTAATTCCACTTGACCAAAGAAGCAAAGCCATCCCAATGGATGATTTATTCATCGATATTGGGGTTGCTTCAAAAGAAGAAGCCTTGGAAAAAGGTATTCAGATTGGTCAAATGATCACGCCTCATAACGATTATTACGAACTTGCTAATACAAACTATCATTTAGCAAAAGCATTTGATAACCGTGTAGGATCCTATGTTGTTTTAGAAGCATTCAAACGTGCCGAACCAAAACAAGCACAATTATATGCAACATTTACTGTTCAAGAAGAAGTTGGATTAAGAGGTGCCAAAACAACAAGTTATATCGTTGAACCCGATCTTGCGATATCTGTTGATACAGGTGTTGGAAATGATGTTCCAAAAGGAGATAAAAACGAGCAGTCACTAGGTAAGGGTCCTCAAATATATTTATTTGACCGTACAACCATAGGCCATCCAAAGTTACGTCGTCATCTACTGAATCTTGCAAATACACATGATATACCAACTCAACAGCCATTTATTAAACAAGGTGGTACAGATGCAGGGAATATGCATCTCGCACATCGTGGGGCACCTGCAGTATCGCTTGGAATTCCAACAAGATACATGCATTCACATTATTCAATGATTCATACAGAAGATGTAGAAAATGCAATTAAGCTCTTAGTAGCCTTTATTAATACATGTGATCAAAATACATTAATCAATATCAAAAAATAAACGAGAAACATTGCTTATTTTTTTTATATGCTAATGATATAATGACATTGAAAGGGAAATTATTATGAAAGAAGCTATTAAAGTATCCAATATTACTTGTGCAAACTGTGCACAAACCATCACGCAATATTTTGATGACTTAGATGATATAAAAGCAGATGTGCATGTCACATCAAAAAGAGTAACATTCACATTTGATGACCAAAAATATCAATTAGAAGATCTAGTTCATCATTTAAGTATTATTGGCTATCATGCCATTATGACGTCTGATGATGCGAAAAAGCAAAGAAAAAAAGATGCTTTTGATCTTATTTTGGGTACAATACTTACATTACCACTACTTTATACGATGGTACATCATCTAGGACTCCCTTTAGGTGTACCTGATTTTCTCATGAACGGCTATGTCCAATGGGCAATTGCTACACCAATATTATTTTATGTAGGAAGACGCTTTTTTTATCAAACATATCATCAAATTAAATCTAAAAATCTAGGAATGGATGCACTTGTTGTCATAGGAACAACATCGGCATACATTTTAAGCATTATTGAAACACTTTCAAATCCTAATATGATGATGGCAAATCTTTATTTTGAAACAACGGCAGTGATTATTTGGATGGTACTGATCGGACATACTTTTGAAAACAGAGTGAAAGAAAAGACTTCTGATGAACTATTTACTTTAATGTCACTTGGTGCAAAAGAAGCACGTGTAAAAACAAAAGATGGCCTCGTCATGATACCAATAAGTCAAGTAAAACTTCATGATATTGTAGTCGTACTTGCCAATGAAAAAATACCAGTAGACGGCAAAATTATTTCAGGACAAACGTATATTGATGAACAAATGCTCACAGGTGAATCCATGCCTGTTGTAAAAACAATCGGTCAAGATGTCTATGGAGCGACACTGAATATGATGGAAACGATTGAAGTCGAAGTGTTAAAAGAAGGTCACGAAACCATGTTGCAGTCCATTATTAACACAGTGATGGAAACAGCACTCATTAAACCTAAAATTCAGCGTATTGCTGATCAAATTGCAAAATTATTTGTACCTATCGTTGTAATGATAGCACTTATGACAATGATAGTATGGACACTTATTGATCCGAATAATTTTAATGAAGGTATTAAAGCAACGATTGCTGTTTTAGTTATTAGCTGTCCTTGTGCATTAGGTTTAGCAACACCAACCTCCATTTCAGTCGCAAGTGGTATCGCCTTTAAAAGAGGCATACTATATAAAGGTGGTGCATTTTTTGAACAAGCGCAACAACTCAATGCCATTGCATTTGATAAAACAGGCACTTTAACTAAGGGAGAACCCCAAGTCGTTCATATCGAAGGTGATGTGTTATCCATTGCAGCATCACTTGAATATCATGCCAATCATCCTCTTGCCAAAGCTGTGATGTCTGCATATAACGATACTATTAAAGAAGCAACAGAATTAGACATAGTCATCGGTAAAGGATTAACTGGAAATATAGATGATAAAACATATGTTATTGGGTCTAAATCCTTTTTACAATCTAAAAATATTGACATCCAATTTGATACAGAAACATATCATGATGAAGGTAAAACTGTGATATATGTTGCGAATGTAAATGCATGTCTTGGCTATCTAGTGATTGAAGATACACTCAAAGATGATGCAATAAAGCTAATTGAAGAACTTAAAAAAAGAAACATTACACCTATTATGATTACAGGTGACCACCAAAAAACAGCTGCTTCAATTGCTGCAAGACTTGGTATTGATACTTTTTATTCAGAAGTTTTACCTCAAGATAAAGCAAACATTATAAAAAAACTTCAAGAAGAAGGATATCATGTTGCATTTGTTGGAGATGGTATGAATGACGCACCAGCATTAACCATGGCACATGTTGGATTTGCCGTTCATAGTGGACATGATGTTGCACTTGATGCCTCAGATGTAACCTTAATGTCTGCCGAATTAAAACTAGTTCTGGATGCACTAGATTTATCAAAAGCAACATTGAATAATATTAAATTAAATTTCTTATGGGCGTTTTCATATAATATGATTCTTATTCCTGTCGCTGCTTTAGGACTATTAGATCCTACACTTGCAGGCATTGGGATGGCATTTTCATCACTCATGGTTGTATTAAACGCACTCAGTCTGAAACGCTTTAAGTTCATAAAATTATAGGAGAGTAAACATGACAATAAAAGTAACAAATATGACTTGCCAACATTGTGTAAGGACCATTCAAATGGCACTCATCAAAAATAAAATCATCGCAGAAATCAATTTAAATGATCAGACAGTAACTGTTTCTAGTCAAACCCCTGAGTCAGAAGTTAAAAAAGTCATTCATGATGCTGGCTATGAAACAGCATGAGAATTACAACTGGAAAATATAAGGGAAGAGTATTACATAGAGTAGGTACAAATGAGACTCGAGAAACATCTAACATGGTTAAACAAGCTGTTTTTAACATGTTATTTGATGTTTCAAATCAAATTGTTTTAGATGTTTTTGCAGGATCTGGTCAATATGGTTTTGAAGCCATAAGTAGAGGTGCTAAAAAAGCAATCTTTATTGATCATCAAAAACAAGCTGCGATGACCATTTTAGAAAATTCACAAATGCTTCAATGTCAAGACGTGATTGAGATTTATGAACAAAAGGTATCTAAAAGAGTTTTTGATATGATTTCTGATAGCATTGATATTACCTTTGTAGATCCTCCTTATCAATATCATGATTACGAGCAATTGTTTTATATGTTGCCAAAATCCAAAAAAATCATCATTGAAACAGAAAAAAAGACCCAATTGAATGATATCATTGGATCTTATGAAAAGATAAAAGAAAAAATTTATGGTATTAAAAAAGTATTTTTATATCAATTACTTTAAACGTCTCACACGAGGCGTTTTATTTTTCAGCGTAATAGAAACGAATTGATACTTTTTTAAATCAAGTAAGATAGGATGTACATCTTGTATGAGACTACCACCATTAAAAATATCTTCTTTAATGTCATCTAGGGGTAACATCAGTAAATGGATTTTTGCACGATTTGCGTAATATATTCCGACATAATCCAAAATATACGCATCCGATGATAAAAATCTGTCAAATCGAACACTAAATGTTTTTTTGGGAATATCAAACTGATACACTTTTGGATCTGATTTTCCTACGATCAAATACACATATTCATTTTTTTCTTTAAAAACATAACCGAATGCAACCACATTCATTACAAGCAATGCAATTAATAATAGACTTTCAATACCACCCGACATCACATACAATAAGCCAGCTGATAACCACGTAATCAAAGAGATTAAAATCACAATGATACGTTCCAAATATTTTGTTTTAAACGATGTATCGATACCTTTATGTTTCTTTAAGGATTTAAAAGAAATCGAATCAAATAAGACTATGTATATTATCAAACTTATGACTGAAGCAATAAAATCTAGTACTCCAGAAACATTATTGATATCAGAAATAATCAAGATAAGTTGATAAAATGCAATGACGAATAATGCGACACGACCATACTTGGTATTTCTAAATAAAAGTCGTATGATATACCCGATAAAAAAAAGTCTTAAACTTGTAAATAATACATTAATGATGATAAGCACTAAAAACACGATAAAATCTCCATTTCACTTGTATTTTAACATATCTTCTTATAAAATATGATTAGAAATGAGGGAACTTATGGAAATATCAGTTGTATTATTTATTGTTGTGATTATCTTAGTATTACTGGTTGGAGGCGTGATTGGTTTTTTCTTAGCAAGAGCTTGGTTTAAACGTTATTTAGAAAAAAACCCACCGGTAAATGAAAATATGATTAAAGAAATGATGCGTCAAATGGGAAGAACCCCTTCTCAAAAACAAGTCAACCAAATATTGAATTCTATGAATCAATATAAATAAAAAACGCGAAACTCGCGTTTTTTTATTGTTTTCTTTTAAATACAAATTCTTTCCCTTGACCTAATCGCTTAAGATTACTGATATGACGATAAAATATAATGACAGCAATGATCACAATGACTAGTGATTCTAAAGCATAAGTTTCAAGACCTTTATTTGTGAGTCCTGCAAAAAAAGTTGGAAACAAACTGTATAAAACAGGACGTAAAATCATAAGCAGTAGTGTCACACCAGCTGCTGACAAAGAAGCAATTGAAACGATACGATTTTTTAAAAACACTAATAAAAAGGTAATAATTGCCACTAAAGCGATCAAAGGTTCAATAAATAAGATGACACCTGCAGTGGTTGCCATCGCCTTACCACCTTTAAATCCAATATAAACTGGATATACATGACCAATAACTGCAACAAAGCCATATAATATTTCAGTATTAAATGGTGTTAATATATAAAATTGTTCCCAATTAAATATCCATAAAAGGCCCATAACAAATCCGCCTTTTAAAAAATCGAAAACAAATGCCCATATTCCAATTTTGAAACCTAGTACACGAACAGTATTTGTCGCCCCAGTGTTACCTGAACCATGTTCACGTATATCAATACCTTTGAATACTTTACCCAAAATGAGTCCAGTTGGAATCGATCCTAAAATATAAGACAAGACTATGAGTAAGATGATATAAACAATTTGCATAATATTAATACCCCGATTGATATTATAACATAATATAAAAAAAGTATATCCAATACAAATAACATAAAAAATCGCATTATTATTTATTTTTTGATATAATTAAGAAGATAATTCAAGGAGAAACATATGCAAAATTACGATGAATCGTCCATTCAAATACTTGGCGGATTAAAAGCAGTACGTAAAAGACCCGGTATGTACATCGGTTCTACAGATGGTCGTGGCTTACATCACCTTGTTTGGGAAATCATGGATAATGCGATAGATGAGGCTTTATCTGGTTTTGGTAATCAAATAAAATTAACAATAAAACAAGATAATTCTATTATGGTCGAAGATCATGGACGTGGGATTCCATATAAAATGCATGCTTCTGGTAAACCAACAACAGAAGTAATTTTTATGACATTACATGCTGGTGGTAAATTTTCAGAAACTGGTGGCTATAAGGTTTCTGGGGGTTTACATGGTGTTGGATCGTCTGTTGTGAATGCACTGTCTCAATATTTAGATTTAACGATTTATAGAGATGGTGGTATTTGGCATCAGCGTTTTGAGGATGGAGGTTCTACAGTAAGTCCGTTAGAACGATTAGGTGATACCAAAAAAACAGGGACAACCATTACTTTCAAACCAGATCCATCGATATTTTCCACAACATTATTTTCATTCGATCAAATTAAAGAACGCATGAGAGAAACAGCCTTTCTAATTAAAGGTCTAGAAATGGTGATTGTTGATGAACGAAATCACCAAAAAGAAATTTATAAATATGAGGATGGTATAAAAGCATTTGTTCATCATGTGAATGGAGATGAAAAAGGTCTTCATGAAACGATTTATTTTGAGGGAACACACACTCCTGTTAAAAAAACTCATGGTATTGAAGTTGAAGTTGCCATGCAGTTTACAAGTAATTATAACGAACAACTATTTTCTTTTGTAAACAATGTTCGAACTAAAGATGGTGGTACTCACGAAAGTGGCTTTAGATCAGCCCTTACAAGAGCTTTAAATGATTACGCGAGAAAATATCAACTCATCAAAGAAAAAGACGCTAATTTAGAAGGTACAGATATCAGAGAAGGTTTAACGACTGTGATTTCTTTAAGAATACCGGAAGATTTACTTGAATTTGAAGGACAAACAAAAGGAAAATTAGGGACACCTGATGCTAGAACAGCAACAGATAATGTTGTTTATGAACACATCACGACCTATTTAGAAGAAAACAAAACTGTTGCTTATACCATTATAGAGCGTGCACAATATGCACAAAAAGCGCGTGAAGCAGCAAGAAAAGCACGTGATGAAGCAAGAACAGGTAAAGTTAAAAATAAAAAAGACATTTCATTATCAGGAAAATTATCTCCAGCTCAATCTAAAGATAAATCAATCAATGAATTATTTTTAGTTGAAGGTGACTCCGCTGGAGGATCTGCGAAACAAGGTAGAAATAGACGTTTCCAAGCGATTTTACCGTTGAGAGGTAAAGTCATCAATACTGAAAAAGCGACATTAGATGCCATTCTTAAAAATGAAGAAATCGGTACGATTATTCACACCATTGGTGCTGACTTCGGAATCAATTTTAACATTGATCAATGCCAATATAGCAAAGTTATTATTATGACAGACGCAGATACAGATGGTGCACATATCCAAGTTTTACTTATGACGTTTTTCTTCCGTTTCATGCGTCCACTTATTGAGCATGGGAAATTGTTTATTGCACAACCACC
>JALQTF010000066.1 GCA_023264085.1 Acholeplasmataceae bacterium | reverse complement strand
TCTTAAAATCGTTAAATTGTGCACTAAGTTTTGAATACCACTTATCTTCTCTTACATAAAGCAAGCCCTCAATATCAATATTGGTTTCAACTGCAAAACCTCTAAAATAGGTCGTTGTAGATGAATTTTGTCCATTACTTGATCTAGAGTAATACCATAATGCATATAATGCATTTTGTGTAGATGTATTGGTGATTTGATATGTAAAAATTTCTGAAGCACGACTTGAAATTAACGGATGTTGTATGATGTAATCTTGAGTATTTTTATTTGTTTGGATGACATAATCATAATCATACGAAAGCGTATCTCTTGTTAATATCGGTTGCCACAAATGTTTCATAAGCAGTTCATTAAATGCTGCCTCTTTTTTCGAACTAGATATTATATGTTTTACCATGAAAATAAACCCTAAAATGAAACTGATAAATGTCGTAATAAAGATATATATAATAACATCTTCGAATCCAAGGATGCCTAAAATCGCTACTAATACAAAACATACTAAAAAAACAATTAGAAAAAAACCACTTCTTTTTAAATCAGAAAATCGTTTTAATGTTTTTGACTCTTGCTTTAATATTTGTAATCCTTGATCCATGATATCCTCTTTTTGTTTCATTTTACCATATATAAAAACATTCTAAAAATATGCCAATAACTTTCTTTTTTAGTACTTTTCTTCTATAATACAAAAAAAACTCAAAGGAAGATTTTATGACATTTGATTTACATCAATATCCTTATCCATCGAAGCGTCAATGTGTTTTTGCTAAAAACGGTATGGTTGCAACGAGTCAACCACTTGCTGCACAAGCTGGATTAGATATTTTAAAAAAAGGTGGCAATGCAGTAGATGCTGCGATTGCAACTGCTGCATGTCTCACCGTTGTTGAACCCACATCCAATGGGATAGGCAGTGATTGTTTTGCAATTGTTTGGATGAAAAATACATTATATGGATTAAATGCCAGTGGCTATGCGCCAAAAAATATTTCAATCGATCAATTACAAGCTTTAGGCCATGAAAAAATTCCAACGCATGGCATGATTCCAATAACAATACCCGGTACACCAAAAGGATGGGTTGCATTATCTAAACGCTTTGGAAAACTTCCTTTAACTGACGTCCTCGCACCTGCAATACATTATGCAACTGAAGGCTATCCTTTATCGCCAACACTTGCTTATCACTGGAAGCAAGCTTATGAAATTTATAGAAAGAATCTCACTGATCCTATGTTTCAACCTTGGTTCGATACGTTTGCTCCTAATGGTGATGCACCAAACGTTGGTGACATATGGTCATCTAAAGATCATGCTGAAACATTAAAACGCATTGCAGAAACGAATGCAGATGCTTTTTATAATGGGACTCTCACAAAAAAAATCGTAGACTATTCTGAGAAATATGGTGGGTTTTTATCACTAGAAGATTTTGCTGAATATGATGTCGATTGGGTAACACCGATTTCTGTTAACTACAAAGGATATGATGTTTATGAACTTCCACCTAATGGACAAGGCATCATTGCACTTATGGCATTATCGATGCTCAATAATGATCACTTTGTTTCAAGGGATCATACTGAAACGATCCATCATCAAATTGAAGCACTAAAACTTGCTTTTGCTGATGGATTTGAATACATCACGGATCAAAAAGAAATGCAAGTCACTGATACGCACCTTTTAAATGATCATTATCTCAAGAAAAGGCGTGATCTCATTTCAAAAGATGCATTAGATCCTATGTTTGGTCAACCTCAAAAAGGTGGAACTGTCTATTTAGCCACCGCTGATCAAGATGGTAACATGGTATCTTACATCCAAAGCAACTATATGGGGTTTGGATCCGGCATTGTAATTCCTGGTACAGGTATTGCAATGCAAAACAGAGGTCATAATTTTTCTTTTGATAAGCATCACATAAATGCATTAGGTCCTAGAAAAAAACCACTTCATACGATTATTCCTGGTTTTTTAATGAAGAATCATTTACCCATCGGTCCTTTTGGCGTCATGGGTGGATTTATGCAACCTCAAGGCCACCTTCAAGTACTGATGAATATGATCGATTTTAAATTAAACCCTCAGGCTGCTTTAGACGCACCGAGATTTCAATGGATGAAAGATAAAAACATTATTGTAGAACCTAGTTTTCCAAAACATATTATGAATGAACTTATCTCAAAAGGTCATCATGTTACTGTTGAAGAACGTATCTCTATGTTTGGACGTGGACAAATTATTTTTAAAGATGTTAACGGCACATACATTGGTGCTACAGAACCACGATGTGACGGCATGGTTGCTGCATGGTAGTAAAAAATGAGCGTTTATCGCTCACTTTTTTTTGAATTTTATATGTGTGATGCTACCTATTTTAATACAAATTAGCACCCCATGAATTTTTTTAGCACCCTTTGCCTAATTTTAGCACCCCTACTGAAAAGTTGCGCACTCCCTATGAAGTATATTATTCAAGTTAAGACATTATTACTTAAAATGCCCACTATATTGATATGAAGCAGCCTTTACGATCATATTTGTAGAGTCTAGAAATTATCAAAGTTCATATTGTAGTAGTTGATTAACAGCACTTTCTACATGAAATCTGAAAATTTCCTTAATATCTTTACCTTCGACTAGCGTTTTTAAGATTTCTAATGTAAAATCATTCATGAGGGATCTCCTTTGTATATTGGTTTTAGACAACTCTATTATACTGAAGTGAGATTCCTTTTTTAATTATATTCAGATTTTCATTTACACAAAATATTTTACACTATGATTTCTAAACTGTACGTCTATCAAAATAATGATTTTCAGCTATCTTTGCATAACTTAATTCCTTTAATTTAACATCCAGTTTAAAATTAAATTATTTATAAACACGTTATATTGCTTCCAATCCATATTACTTATTGTATCATCCTGCACAACAAGATAATTTTGAAACATCTTTATCAAACGCTAGTGCTGCTAATTTTAACCCCTCGGCCATTGTTAAATATGGAGCAAGACTATCTATAAGATTTTCAATAGTAAGTCCATGTTTTACCGCTAGTAATGCTGCATAAATAACATCTCCTGCATTTTCAGATACAATATGTGCACCTAGTATTCTATGTGTTCTTGTATCTGCAACCAACTTAAATATGCCGGTTGTTTCACGATTTACTATTGCTCTGGGGACTAAATTTAAATTGATTACAGAAGTTTTTACATCATAGCCTATATTTTTAGCTTCTTTCTCTGTTAATCCAACGGTTGCAATTGCTGGGTTTGTAAAAGTAACTGCAGGTACAGTCGATAAATCGATTTTTTTATTTAATCCGCCTATAGCATTGTCTGTAACAATTCCACCTTCATATGCTGCCACATAGACAAATTGTGGTCCTAAAGTAACATCTCCAGCTGCATAGATTTTATTGTTACTCGTTCTTCCATAATCATCTATTATAATTTCATTGCTTTCTCCTACATTAACGTCTGCAGCACTTAAATTTAAAGTGTCTGTATTAGGTTTTCTTCCTGTTGCAATCAATAATTGTTCTGATTCAATAATCTCATTTTTACCATCAACTGTAATATAAACCTTTTTGATATCACCAATTTGTTCTATTCGTTCGTAAGCTACACCTTTAATAAGTTCTATACCTTGTTCAATCAATGATTTTTCGACAGTATCTGAAATTTCAGGATCATAGTTTTTCAAAAGTTGTTTTCCCCTTTGGATAATCGTGACTTTTGAACCTAAATTATGAAAAAGTTGCCCCAGTTCTAATCCAATATATCCTGATCCAATCACTGTTAATCGTCTTGGTGTTTCTTTTAAATCAAGTAATGTTGTGCTTGTTAAATAATCAACAAATTCAAGTCCATGAATTTTAGGTATATAAGACGATGCTCCAGTAGCAATTAAATAATTTTTTGCAATATATCTATTATCATTAACTTCAATTGTTGTTTTATTAATAAATCTCGCTTCACCTTTAACTAAATCAATACCGTATTCATCGATTAAATTTATATATTTCTGACTACGAAGCTCATTGACTAATTCATCTTTTTGTTTTACTAAAGTTGCTAAATCCACTTTTTGAGCATTTGTTTTTAAGCCAATGAATGGATTAGACTTTGCTGCTTGATTGATTTCTCCTGCTCTAAGAAGCGTTTTTGATGGAATGCAACCTACATTTACACAAGTCCCTCCAACTTCCCCACGTTCAACAATAGCAACTGTTGCACCGTATTCTATTGCTTTAATTGCCGCAGAAAAAGCAGCAGCCCCAGATCCAATTATAATAATATCATAAATCCTATCATCACTATCGTTTTTATTAAAGGATACTTCTTCTATCATTCCAGCTTGATACTTAATATTATTTATCGCAATTTTTGAAAGTTTGACATCAGTATCTTTTGGAAGTTCAAATATTGCTTCTCCATTGTGAAAACTTGCTTTAACATTTATTGCACCTATTTTTTCAAGTGCTTCCACTATGTGACCCTCGCAACCTTTACAAGTCATCCCTTGTATTTTCATCTTAAGTTTTTTCATAAGTATTTTTTCTCCATTCTAGGATTTACTCCTTATCATATCCATTTAAATTTTAAATTTATTTATTACTTTTATTCTTGTTTAATATATCAAAAATATGTTATATTTTCTTTCGTTGTCAAAATTGTCTAAAGTTCGTTGAGTAGGTTGATTCAATCTAGTTATATTATTATTTGAATTGATACCATTTTCTTGTACTTTATGTTCTTTGTAGTTATTACATCATTCATTGATTCATGAGTCTATATTGGATAGGTGAATACCCGCCTAGCGTTAGTTTAATTCTTTCGTGATTATACCAATAGATATATTCATTAATAGTTCGAATTAAGTCAGCCAATGATTTAACCTTTTGTAAATAGATTGCTTCACACTTAAGTGTCCCAAAGAAACTTTCTATGACTGCATCATCATAAGCATTCCCTTTAGCACTCATGGATTGCATAAATGATAAATTTTTAAGGTAATTACGATATTTAGGGGATTGATATAAGATACCCTGATCAGAGTGTATGAGAAGCTTTGATAAATCTTCTTTTGGATTGATCGCTTTCTTTAGTGTCTTAAGAACTAAATCCTGGTTTTTACTTCTAGAGATTTGATACCCTTTGATTTCTTTGTGGTAACCAATACTGCCGTTTGTTGAAACAAATAAGAGCACATTCAATTCAAATCTGCTCTTTTTTGTGATACATGTTTATTATGATACTTGTTTAATCTTCAGGGTTTTAGCATTAATTGCAACAATGATTGAAGATAATGACATAAGGATTGCTCCAATTGCTGGCGGTAATAAGAAACTTGTCGCTTGATATAACACACCGGCTGCAAGTGGCAATGCGATAATGTTATATCCGGTTGCCCAAATTAAATTTTGAATCATTTTGTCTGAGGTTGCTTTTGATAACTTAAGTAGATTGACTACGTCTTTTGGATTGGATCTAACTAATACAATATCAGCAGATTCTATCGCAACATCTGTACCTGCTCCTATTGCAATACCCAAATCACTTTCAACGAGTGCTGGAGCATCATTGATTCCATCTCCAGCCATCGCAACTATATATCCATCACTTTTAAGTTGACGAATTTTTTCTGCTTTTTGATGTGGTAGAACTTCAGCAATCACTTCATCAATCCCTAATTTTTTAGCAACATTTTCTGCAACTATTCTATTATCACCGGTTAAAAGTATTGACCTAATATTCGCTTTTTTTAGTTGGTTAATTGCTTCATATGCTTCATCCTTGATTTTATCTTCAAGTGCAAATGTACCAACAACCGTTTTTTCTTTCAATATATAAATAACGGTTTGTCCGTTTTGACTCATATGATGTCCGTGCTGTTCATCAAATTTGATCTTCTCTTTTTTCAGATAAGCAGGTGAAACTGCTTGGTATAGTATGTTGTTTATGGTTCCTTTGACGCCTACCCCTGGTACATTTGAGAACCCTACTACTGATAAGTCTTGAGCTTTTTTGTTTTTAGCAAATGAAACAATACCTTTAGCAATTGGATGATTGGAGTTTTTTTCCAAATTATATGCAATATTAAGCACTTCTTTTTCATCTAATATGTATGCGTGCATATGATCAACAAAAAATTTACCTTCTGTCAATGTTCCAGTTTTATCAAACACAACTGCGTTTATTTTTCTTGCCGTTTCAAAACGACTTCTATTTTTGATGAGTAATCCATTTTTAGCAGCAATCGTTGTTGAGATACTTGTAACAAGTGGAACTGCAACCCCTAATGCATGTGGACATGCAATAATAATAACTGTAACAACGCGTTCAAGTATGAATTCGGTAGAGTAACCGTTTAATCCCCAATAGATTGAGGTACCAATTGCAAATGTCATGGATAAATAGAACAGATACTTAGCAAAGGTATCTGCAAGTCTTTGCATCTTAGAACGATTTTTTTGTGCATTTTCTACTAAAGTAATAACTTGTTGAAGATAAGTCTCTGATCCTAATTTGGTGATTTTAACCTTTAGGACACCATCACCATTAATTGTTCCACCAATGACTTGATCTTCCACATCTTTTTTGACTGGTACCGATTCACCTGTAATCATCGATTCATCAAGTGTCGATGTTCCTTCAATAATGACACCATCAACCGGTACTTTATCTCCTGGTTTAACTAAAACAACATCACCCATTTTCAATTCTGATACAGAGACTGTTTTAATAGTTGATCCTATCATCAAGTTTGCTTCACTTGGCATGAGTTTAGTTAGTGCCGTTAATTCATTTGTAGCTGCAACTGATGATTTCATTTCTAACCAGTGCCCTAATAACATGATGGTAATCAAGGTTGCAATTTCCCAAAAGAAATCATGCCCAGTAAGTCCAAACACCACAGCTGAACTGTATGTATATCCGATTGTTATGGCAACTGCAATGAGACTCATCATTGCAGGACTTTTGGCTTTTAGCTCATGCCACGCACCAACGAAGAATGGTTTACCGCCATATATCAATAAAATAGTTGATAAGATAAAAGCAACATACTGGTCGTATGTAAATCTTAAAGTAAAGTTAAACCACTCTTGAATCATTGGTGACAATAAAACAATTGGTATTGTTAAGATCAGTGAAACTAAAAATCTGTTCTTAAAGTCTTGAATCATATGTGAATGGTCGTGTCCAGCATGACCGCCATGTCCATGCATATGTGCATCATGTTCATTGTGGTGATGATGTTTATGGTGATGCTCGTGATTATAATCATCTGTACCATGCAAATGCTCTTTATGCTTTTCTTCCACATGATGGTGTTCCATATGGTTTTTATTCATCTTTTCATGATGATGGTGTTCATGACTTGCACTTTCGCAATGATCATTCGATACATGGTGATGGTTCTCACCATGATGTTCAAGTTGATTACCTTCGACTTTCTTTTTTGTCACCTTTTCTTTTTTTGTATCCATATTTTTCCCCTCCTTCTAGGATCTTGACACGCTTTTTAAAATCAATTTTTTTTGTATAAATCAGTCAAAATTAAAAATTATACTTTTATTATTTATTTAGTACAATGTGTAGGATTGTTCTTATTTTAAAATTGATTTGATTAACGCATTGATTTCTTCGACTTTGAGGTTAGCATCATTTTGCTCAATTGATTCAACAACACACGTATTTAAGTGATCTCCTAAAATTGTTGCTTGTGCCTTCTTTAAAAGAGAAATAGTGGCTTGAATCTGCATAGAAATATCCATACAGTATCTATCTTCTTCAATCATTTTAGCCACACTTTGAATTTGTCCGCTCGCCACTTTAATCGTTTTTAATGCATTCTGATGTTTTTGCATCTTACCAACCTCCTTTATTTATTTTTACTCATGCTTACAAATCTTCTACTACCAAAGAATAACATCAATCTTTCTGCCACCTTTCATCAAATACGTTTTCTTCAAATCATTTACTTCTAATATGGTTTTTTTCATCGAGCAGTCTCCTATTATCCCTCCCTCTATGGGGGGGTATCTATATTATGCGCCTATTAACTTTATTTGTCAAGAAAAATGTTTCAAAACAAATGATATAATTAATTTAAAAAGATAAACTTGAACTGAATCAAACTGAGGAATCTTAATTGCACAGAATTGCGTACTCTTATTTAACCATTTATAATCGTGTAGAAATTCTATAAAAATGCAAAAATCGACTAAAATAAAGTGACTTTTTAGGCTTTATTAATTTGGGCAAATAGAGAAATGGCCCTATATAGCGAAAAAAAGGCCTGATACAATTGTATCAAACCTATGCTTTTCAATATGTGTGATGCTATCTATCCTTTTACAAATTGACACCCTACCTATTTTTTTAGCACCCTCATTGCATTTAGGATTGCTATCAATGAGACTCCTACATCAGCAATAACGGCTTCCCACATTGTTGCTATTCCGAATGCACCAAGAACTAAGAAGAAAGCTTTAATACCTAATGCTAATATAATGTTCTGCCATACAATTTTTCTTGTTCGTCTAGCAATTTTTACCGCAGTTACAATTTTTGATGGCTCATCTGTCATAATAACAATATCTGCTACATCAATTGCAGCATCCGCACCAAGTCCACCCATTGCAATCCCGATATCAGCTCTTGCAAGTACTGGTGTATCATTTATACCATCTCCAACAAAGAAGAGTTTACCTCGTTTTGACTTATGGTTTAAAAATTCTTCGACTTTATTTAATTTATCTTCAGGAAGTAATTCAGCGTGAATCTCATCTAATCCTAATGCTTTACCAACACTAGTTGCAACAGATTTTTTATCTCCCGTTAGCATTATGGTTTTCTTAACCCCTAATGCCTTTAATAGTCTTATTGCTTCTTTTGAATCCATTTTAATTTGGTCAGATACAACGATGTTTCCAACATATTTTTTATTAATAGCGATATACAAGATAGATCCTAATGCAGATGATGCTTCAAATGAAATATTTTCTCTTTCCATTAAACGAGCATTTCCTACTAATACTTCATCGCTATTAACCTTAGCTTTTATACCATGACCTGAAATTTCTTTTATATCTGATACAATTTCTTGTTTAATGCTTTTGTTATATTCTTTGACAACTGATAAAGCTATTGGATGATTTGAAAAACTTTCAACGTATGCAGTTTTTTCTAACAATTCATCCTTTGAAATATCAATAACTGGATTAATTTGGGTCACTTTAAATGACCCTTCAGTTAGTGTTCCTGTTTTATCAAATACAGCAATCTCTATTTCATTTAGTGCTTCTAAATAGTTTCCCCCTTTTACTAATATTCCATTTTTTGAAGCTGCACCTATCCCACCAAAGAATCCTAATGGTATAGATACAACTAGCGCACAAGGGCATGATATGACTAAGAATATTAAAGCTCTATATAACCATTCTTCAAATGTTCCAACTTGAAAAATTAGAGGAGGAATTATAGCAAGCAACACTGCTGACAATGTGACAATTGGTGTGTAGACTCTTGCAAACTTTGTAATGAATTTTTCAGTTGGAGCCTTTTTACTTGTAGCAGTTTCAACTAATTCTAATACTTTAGCAACTGTAGACTCACTTGCTAGTTTTGTAACCTTAACTGTAAGTAACCCATTAATATTAATACAACCTGATAATACCTGTTCACCTACAGTCACATTCATAGGGACTGATTCACCCGTTAATGCTTTTGTATCCAATGATGAATCACCATCCATTATTATTCCATCTAAAGGAACTCTTTCACCTGGTTTAATAACAATAATATCATCCACATTTACTTCTTCAACTTTGATTTCTTGAACCTCATTACCTATTTTTACATAAGCAACATCCGGTCGTATTGACATAAGTTTTTTAATCGATCTTCTTGATCGATTTATTGCTATATCCTGGAATAGTTCTCCTACCTGATAAAATAACATAACCGCAACAGCTTCAGGATATTCTCCTATAGTAAACGCTCCAATAGTCGCGATAGTCATTAAGAAATTTTCATCAAACACTTTTCCCCTTAATATATTTCTAAAAGCTCGAAATACTACTTCTCCTCCTATTAACAGATAGCTTACTATAAACATAGGAAGATAAAAGACAGATGATTTATTCATAAATAAAACACCAACAAAGATAAGAATACCTATGATGAGTTTTAACATTTCATGAAGACTTACTCCTTCTCCTTGGTCATGATCATGATCGTCATCTTTCTCTTTACTCAGTTCTCTAATTTTAACACCTGGTTCGATTTTATCTATAATTTTTTGTGTTTTTTGTAAGACTTCATTTTTATCAGCTAAGCCTGATAATGATAAAATAAGTTTCCCTGATAAAAAATCCACTCTTGCTTCTTCTATTCCATCTGTTTTGTTCAATTGAATTTCAATTTTTGCAGCACAATTAGCACAGTCCAAACCTTCAATTGAACACACAATATCTTCTTCAAATGTTAATTCACTCACTTCTACACCATCCTCTATTTCGCTTACTTTCGATTTTATCTGCACATTTTGCGCAGCTAATGTTTTTTAAATGATATCTATATTCTTTCATATCTCGCACTCTTTTCTATTTATGTAAAAGGTGATCTAGTCCTTGGCTTATAAGTATCTTAATATGGTCATCATCCAATGAATAATAAACTGTTTTACCTTCTTTTCTGTACTTTACTAACCTAGACTGTCTTAATACTCTTAATTGATGTGATACTGCAGATTGAGATGTATTAATTACATTTGCTAAATCACAAACGCACAACTCAGTTTCCATTAACGCACATATAATTTTAATACGTGTGGAATCACCGAAGGTCTTAAAAAAATCTGCTAAATTAAATATAAGATCATCACTTGGTAAACTCTCTTTTGCTTTATTTACCGCTTCAGGATGTATAATATTTGAAGCACATACATCCATTTCTAAATTTTTCATATTATTACCTCACACTCTCATATGAACATATGCTCATACATTCATTATACTTCTCATTAAAGTTACTGTCAACTGTATTTTCCATTTTAAGGCCAGTAAAAATAGCTATGTACTACAAAAATTCATGAATGGTACTCGGTATGGTGACACTATTTTTCTAAAGTAAAGAAGGTGTTTTTTCTACATAAAAAAGGTTTGACACTTTTGTATCAAACCTATCCATTCAATATGGCGGAGGAAAGGGGATTTGAACCCCTGCGCCTTTGACAGCCTACGAGCTTTCCAAGCCCGCCTCTTCAGCCACTTGAGTATTCCTCCTTATAATGGCGCACCCGACATGATTTGAACATGCGACCTTAACCTTCGGAGGGTTACGCTCTATCCAACTGAGCTACGGGTGCTAGCGTATTTATTGTATCATATATAGCGCTTTCATGATACAATATGTCATATGATACAATCTTTTGAACGTTATGAAAAAAAATATATCATTTCAAAAACGCAAGCATCAGAAATGATTGCTTTTTTAAAATTACACATGGCACTTGATCGTCATCATAACCCAGAGCATATTGTACCATACAAAATTCATTCTTATTATTTAGATGATCATAAAGCACATATCATAAAGAAAAGTATTGAAAAACCCTCTTATAAAGAGAAATATCGTTTGAGATGGTATAACGATCAAACGAAATTATTTTTAGAGGTAAAAATAAAATACTTAAAAAAATCTCATAAAAAACGTTTTGAAATCACTCAAAAAGAATTAGATTTACAAGACTATCGACCATTGATTAGCACCTCTTATCATCATGGTTATCTAAACGCACTCACACATGCATCCATTGGAAAATATTGTTTAATTGACTATGAACGTATTGCATTTGATGATACGAATAAAGGTGTTCGAATCACATTTGATTTTAATGTATCCTATACATTTGACAATGCATCTTATCCTCTTCATGATGAGGATGTCGTTATTTTAGAAATCAAATATCGAGATGCATTTCCCCTTTTTGTATCTTCTTATTTATCTGAACATCAAATCTACTCGAGATCTTTATCAAAAATTGGACAATCCTATCAACAATACAAAGGAGCTTCACTATGAATTCAACAATTTACTGGGTTTTAACTTTAGAACCACTGACAATATCAACACTTCTTATTGTATTATCAATGGCGACTTTATTAGGTGCCATGCTCGCATTGAGTTATCATATGTCTCATTTAAAAGATGGTTATGATAAAAGTTTTTTATTTACCTTACTTATCATGCCACTTGTCGTTAGTATTATCGTATTACTTGTGTCTAATAATTTAGCACGTGCATTTAGTTTAGCAGGTGTGTTTACATTGGTCAGATTTAGATTAGCCATGAATGATTCTTCTGACTTAGGTTTTATATTAGCATCTGTTGGTGTTGGATTATCCATTGCTTTAGGTTATGTCTTACTTGGCATGATCATTACCACATTTTTGTCTGTTGTTCTTGCTGTGTTATCACAGTTTTTGCTTCAACAAAAACAATCCTTTGCAAAACTTGTTTTTTATATGCCTGAACAAATGAATATTAAAGGTGCGGTTGATAATGTTTTGTCACATCATACAAAGTCTCATAGATTAGATAAAATTCGATCCACCGAGTTTGGTACCTTATATAAATTAACTTATAAAATCATTTTAAAAAAAGATACGGATACAAAAGAACTTATGGACGCAATCCGTCAGATGAATGGCAATTTAGATGTCACATTGTATGAAGATTACCACTTATCCTATGAAGAAAAAATATAAAAAAAGTCTAACGTGTGTTAGACTTTTTTATTTAATAACGTTTCTATAAAAGGCTTGAGTGCTTCAGGTTTAACTGTTGGACTAAATCTATAAATAACTTTGCCTTGTTGATCAATTAAAAATTTTGTAAAATTCCATTTGATGCGAGACCCTGATAATTTTGATAATAATCCAGCTTTTAATTGTCCATTAGAGTTTCGATCTTGCGGCGCTTGTTTTTTTAAATATTGATATAAAGGATGTGCGTGCTTTCCATTGACGTTTATTTTTGCAAATGTTGTAAAGGTCGTATGGTAAGATAACTCACAAAATGTTTGAATCTCTTCATTACTTTGAGGCGCTTGATTCATGAATTGATTGCAAGGGAAATCTAAAATTTCAAAGCCTTGATGATGATATGTCTCATATAGTTTTTGAAGACCTTCATATTGACCAACCAAACCACATTTTGGTGCTGTATTAACAATGAGTAATACCTTTCCTTCATACGATTTAAGTGATACATGGTCATGTTTATGTGTCTCTACTTCAAATGGATAGACTGACATACATTCTCCTTTTCATAATGGTCGGGACGACAAGATTTGAACTTGCGACCTCTTGGACCCCATCCAAGCGCGCTACCAAGCTACGCCACGTCCCGTCCTTTATATGACTTCACATGTATCATCATCACAGACATCTTGACGTTTTTCAAGTTGTTTAGCATATGTGAATGCTTGAATGAGTTGATGCACTTTTTGATAACCGTACATAGGCTGAGTGCCATTAATACGCATATGTGGAATGCGATGAATGCCTTTTAAAATTGCATTTTCTCGATTTGAATCTACTTGTGTTAAATATTTATCAGAATGTAATACTTCAAGCACTTTATCTTGATCTATATTAAGCTTTAAACAGGTATCTAATAAATATTGATGATCTGATATGTCTATTTGATGCTCATAATAATCCATTAATATTTTTGTAACAAACGCATGTTGGACATGATTCACTTTTGCTAAATGTGATAAACGATGGATATCAGATGTTGGAAATGGCTTTTGATCTTTAATCATATCGAAGTCTTTAAAAAATAGTTCAACTTCTGTTTTATCAATGAGTAAATGTTTCGCGATGACTTCATACAGTGATGTTTCTTCACCTGCAACCATCTTAGGAATCATTTCATAACTTCTATATAAAATATCTATATTATGATCTTTATATTGTTTCAAAGCTTCTACTAATGATTTTTGAAGTAAATAGCTTTGTGGACACATAAAATCAAACCAAATCTCTATTGTCATACTACTCCGTACGCAGTGCTACCACCGGATCTTTTCTTGATGCTATTTTAGCAGGAATAAAGCCTGCAATCAAGGTTAATGCAATACTTAGAAGTATTAATATCATTGCAGTCAATGGATTTAAAACTGCAATGTTTTTTATGTCTGCTAAATTTTCAATAAGTCTATTGATGATTGGATTGAGAATCAATGTGACAATAATACCAAGCGTTCCTGATAAAAATCCAATGATGATAGTTTCTGCGTTAAAGACACGTGTAATATCTTTTTTACGTGCTCCTATCGCTCTTAATACACCAATTTCTTTCGTTCTTTCAATCACAGACACATAAGTGATGATGCCAATGAGGACCGAAGATACTAACAGAGAAATGCCTGATAAAGCAACGAGTAGATAGGTAATATTCGTGACGATTTGAGATAAATATGATGATAGTGTTTGAGTAAAATCGGTATGAATAATTTTTCGATACACTTCACTATCTGGAATATCATCGTTATATGCTGATAAATATGAAGCAACTGCCTCTTTGGCTGCAAAATCATTCGCATAAATCGTAATTTGACTTGGAAATTGTTTGGCACCTAAATATTGTAGTAAATTAATCACATCGCTTCTTCTCGTATAAGTTGAATCATCAAAGACGGAAAGATATGGTCCTTCAGTACCACCTGCCTCTAAATTCGCCTGTAATGCGGCGAGAATAGGTGCATCTTCTGACACATCTAAAATATGATCAATAACCGCTTGCGTGTATCCAAACCCTTCTGATAAAAGTTCAGAGTCAACACCTTCTTGAATACGAATGATACCAACGATTTTTAAGTCAACTGCCTCATTTGAAGCATATGCAACATTCGCATCAGAATAAAATTTACCATTGTCTCCTTGTTGATAAAAAATGCCACTATGAACGAGTTTGAAATTCATATTGACTAAATCTTCAAATAGAATTTCTTCTTCACCCTCAAATCCTAGATTATTTAGAATAAAATCTCTCAGTTGATTTCTATTTGAGACAATGATCACCATTTCTAATGCATCATCTTGTGGGAGCCGTCCATACAATACATCATATTGACTTGCAATTAATTCAGGATTATCGGTATTTAATTGACGCATGCGTATACTTCCAGAAGACACTCTTCTGACAACACCATCTAATTCCCTTAAAATAAATGGTTCTGCATCATAACGATATGTAACATCTTGATATAAAGACGGATCTAACCCATCTAGATAGGACATATAATCTTCTGTTAGGACATTAAAATGCGTATAATTCGATATTTGTTGAACTGGTGTATACGGTGTTACAAACAAACCATTTGGAAATAATGGCGCAGGATTGGTATCTTCAAATATCGGTGGTCCAGTTGGTAAAGTATCCGGTAAAATTAACGTTTGTTCTTCGATGGTAATCGGTACAGCCGAGAGTAATTCTTGTTGAACATTAGTAATATAAATTTGAAATCCATTAGATATCGATAATATCAATGCAATACCAATAATACCAATGGAACCGGCAAAAGCTGTAATTACTGTACGAATTTTTTTGGTTAATAAATTTTTAAGTGATAGACTCAGTGCTGTTACATAAGACATTGAAGTTTTCTTTTTAATATGGTTTTGTTCTTCTTTAGGTGTTATTTCAAGAGGTTTTGAGTCAGATAAGACTTCGCCATCTAAAAATTGTATAATACGATCACTATATCGATTTGCTAAATCTGGATTATGCGTCACCATGATGACCAATCTTGTTGTTGAAATTTCTTTAAGTAATGTCATGATCATTTCTGATGTTTTTGAATCAATTGCTCCTGTTGGCTCGTCTGCTAAAATAATATCTGGATCATTAACAATTGCTCTAGCGATGGCAACACGTTGCTGTTGTCCTCCTGATAATTGATTAGGTTTTTTATATAGTTGGTCTGATAAACCAACTGAGATAAGTGCTTTTTTTGCCTTTTCTAAACGTGTTGACTTTGTTTCTCCTGATAAAGTTAATGCTAGAGAGACGTTTTCAACCACACTTAAATGAGGAATCAAATGATAATTTTGAAACACAAATCCAATGCGATGATTTCTATACTGATCCCAATCAGCATCATTAAATGCTTTTGTAGATATACCATCAATCCTTAAATCACCCTCAGTATATCTGTCAAGTCCACCGATGAGATTGAGCATTGTCGTTTTTCCACATCCAGATGGACCTAAAATAGAGACAAATTCTTTTTCTCTAAATGTGAGTGTTACATCTTTTAATGCGATAACATCATTTGATTTTAAAGGATATATTTTTTTAATTTTTATTAATTCTAGCATACGGCCTACTTTCATTTCTATTGTATCAACCTGTTATTAAATTCAAACATGGTTCGCTTGTTTTACATAATATTCTTCATTTAAAAAGCACCCTTAAGGTGCTTTATAAATGATTTTTCCTTGCATCCATGTTTCAGATACTTGTAATGTTTTTAATCGGTCATGATGGATGTTCAATATATCTTCATTAAATACTACAAAATTGGCAGGATAAGTAGGCTTTAAATACCCACCTTTATGCTTTGATAGCATCCAAGCGTGGGTAGTATAAGCTTTGACTGCATCATAGCGTGTCATACATTGATCTTTGTCATGTATCTCGCCAACATGTCTTGTCTCTGCTGCATATATGCCTAATAATGGATTAGGATCTTCAACAGGAGCATCTGAAGAATAACCATAATGAATACCTTCATCATGATACCTTTTAAAAGGAAATACCATGTTTGGTGTATCTTTAAATAAAGAGAGTGTATGTGGTAAATCGGTCGTTAAAAACTGTGGTTGAATATCTAAAAAGACATCGAGTGTTTTAAGTATATGTATTGCTTCTTGATTCGCATAACTTGCATGAATGACACGGTCAAATAATCCCTTTTTCACAGGAATTTCTCTAAGTATCTCAGCAACTTCTAATAATCCTTGATCTCCAATAACATGAATTGCAACTGCCATATCAGCATCTCTCGCTTGTCTCACTTGAGCTTTAAATGTTTCAATACTCGTGATTCGCATACCATACGTATCATCAACATATGGTCTGGACATTAAGGCAGTTTTTGAACCAGTCGTCCCGTCATAAAACATTTTAACTGCACCTAGTTCAACAAAATCATTTTCTACGATAGGACGATGTATATGATCGTTTAATGTTTGCTGATGCACAAGTAAATGGTTATAAAAAGGATGCGTCTGACTTGCTTGAAAAAATGCTTGAAGAGTATCATGATACCCGTTGAAATAATATAAATCATCACTGTGACCAGCGACAATCCCATAAGTATTTAGTTTCTGATATGCTTTCATCAAAAATGAAGTGAGTGTATCGATGGTGTTTTTTGGGATGGATTGAAGAGCCATTGTTGCGTCTTCTTCTTTTAAAATACCATTTTCACTTTCGAAATTCATGATTTCAAGTGCTTTAGAGTTTAATGTCATCCCGTGATAATCTTCGTGTCTTAAATATATTGGAATATCTGTTGAAATGTCATCTAAATCTTTTTTGTTGATATTTATACTTGGCTTATAGTGTTCTATGTAAATCATGTTTAAGTCTAAATGTTTTTTAATTAACATGAAGACATCGTGTTTGTTTAATACGCCTTTAATTTGAAGTCGTGATAAAAATTGTCCATATCCCATCAAGTGAAGATGACAATCGACAAACGCTGGATAAATATATTGTCCTTGCATATCGATGTCAATGATGTCATTGATATCATTTTGATTCGTTGTAATGAAGCCTTCACGGTCCACATATAATTCATAAACGGATTCTAATTCATCCATAGTGTAAAAAGTGCCATTGAACAGTCTATACATCGTCGATCTCCTGACATAATTTTTTTGCGTCTTCATAACGGAAGCCTTGTTGCATCGCAATCCTTATCCATTGTTGACACTTATCAAAAGCTTGTCCATTTAATTTAGATTGCTTTTTTGTCCATAGTTTTTTTAATGCATCTGCTTCATTATCTGTTGATGTCGTGATGCGTTCAAGATGAGTTTGAATATCAGATTGTTCATACCCCAATTGACGAGTATAAACGTAACATTTTTGACGTTTTTTTGCATGTGACAATTGCTTATTTTTTTGAATACATGATGCGATGACATCTTTAAGTCTTTGCTGAAAATCCACATCTTTCAGTTGTGTTTCTATCTCTTTTGTAGTCACACCTTTGTTTTTTAAAGCAAAGACAATCTTCTTAGGTCCATAATGTTTATGGCTTTGGATATAGCGTTTGATAAAATCCTCATCATTCACATAATGTTTGTCTTTCAATGATTGAATGACTTGCGTAATGACAACTTGATCTGAAGATTGTTTTTCTAAATGCGTATACACTTCACTTACAGTATGTTGTCTTTTTAAATATGTTTTTGCAGATTGATACAGATGCTCAAATAAACGATCTTTTTGTATAAGATGCATGGTTTCATCTGATATGTCCATCCCAACTTTTAATTGATATTTCAAAAAAAGTGCATATGATATGACGAGTGTTTCTCGCTCTAAATCAACATGCACATCTTCATTGACAAACGTGTAGTTTTTTACAATCATGAATAACGACCTACAACATATTCTAATTCTCGATCATAAGAAATATCATATTGCACACTTAAATATAGATCATAAATATATTGAAAGGTTTCAAAATCGATGATGCCACTGACTTGGATGGTTGCTAAATTTTGAATGTCTTTAATGGCATTTTCTATGTCTGAATCAAAATAGCCATCCGTTCTTAAATCAAGTTGATAGTAAAGATTAATAACACGGATCATATTCTTTAATGGTTCATAAACTTGATCTTTTTCCATAATGGTTTCATACTTCAATTCAACAATATCTTCTATTTTATCTGTGGGTGTTAATATAATATCAATCGGATCTTCTTGAATCGTGACTTGATCTTTATATGTCCAAATACCTTCTGTATAAACCAGTACGTAGGATGTATCATTTATTTCTGTGAGTGGTATTTGATTTTGATACACATATTTGCCAAATGTTTCTTCTCCATACACAGCATACCCGTACGATTGAAGTGATGCGGCGAGAACTTCACTTGCGGATGCTGAAAAACGATTGACTAATACAACGATTTCATAGGGTTTAGGCTCTGCGAGTCCGCCTTTATAATGTGTCATGTTGCCATCATTATCTATGAGTGAAAAATAATTGACAGATGCATCATATGGTAAGAGTTGTTGAATGATACCAGAAGGTAAACTACTATTGCCTTGATTGTGTAATGCCGTTAAACTACCACCTGGATTATTTCTTAAATCAATAATAAGGGTGCCATTGTCATTAAGTCCTTGCGTCTCTAAGTACGCTAATGTTTCTTTGAATGCTTGGGCAGTACCAATATTGTTTTCATCGACATATGGATTAAATTGTTGAATGGATATATACGATACATTGGTGTTGATAAACTGATGTGCCGTGACATTTGTATCATTTAAAATGTCATAGGTAATTGTAACATCTCTAACATTGCCAATGGCATTTTTAACTTCAAATGTGACTGTATGATCTAAAAATGCTTGTTCTCTAAATATTTCTGTAATCGCATCAATATCATTTAACTCGACAAATGATATCCCGTCTTTGATACCCAGTATTTGATCACCAGGATAAAATTTTTTATATGATGGACCGTCATATATCACATGCCGTACAACAGGTATATTATCTACAAAATCAATATATATCCCTAATCCTACTTGATTATTTACAAGGGTTGATGTATTATACGCATCAATTCTTGTATAAGGATCATTAAAATAACTTCCATAGGAGGCAACGATTGCGTCCATGGAAGCAATATATGCTTCTAATGTTGCGGTATCATCTAAATTGTAATAGTAATGCTCTTCTAAGGCTGTTGTGATGGTTTCATAAATATCTGACCCCTGACTAAATAGACGATCAGGAAAGATGTCTTTTATGGCAAATCCTGCAGCAAAAGATAAAAAGATTGCTGCTAAGAAAAAGAGCCCGATCCATTTTTTTTCCATAACATATCTCCTTATGCTTTTAAATAAGCATTGATAAACAGATCAATATCGCCATCCATCACATCATGAATGAGTGCAGTTTCAGCATCCGTTCTATGGTCTTTTACCATTTGATATGGATGAAATACATACGATCGAATTTGAGATCCCCATCCAATCGTCTGTTGATCCCCTTTAAGTTGTTTTAATTCTAGTTCTTGTTTTTTGATTTCTTCTTGAATGAGTTTTGCTTTTAACATTTTCAAAGCAGTCTCACGATTTTTAATTTGAGAACGTTCATTTTGACATGTAACGACAATGTTTGTCTTTAAATGCGTGATTCGGACAGCAGAATCCGTCGTATTCACGGATTGACCACCCGCACCACTTGAACGGTACACATCAACTTTAATATCTTCATCTTTAATATCAATCTCAACATCATCATCAATTTCTGGCATGACTTCACATGACGCAAATGAAGTGTGACGTCTTTGATTGGAGTCGAATGGTGAAATTCTAACCAATCGATGGACACCATGCTCAGCTTTTAAATAACCATATGCATAATCACCTTTAATTCTCAAGGTCACACTTTTAATTCCTGCTTCTTCACCTGCAAGATAATCTAATAGTTCAACTTTATACCCTTGACGTTGCGCATATCTTTGATACATTCGATATAACATATCTGCCCAGTCCTGAGATTCTGTACCACCAGCACCAGGATGAATTTCTAATAACACATCATGATCATCATATGGTCCAGATAACAGTACTTCTATTTCATATGCTTTCATTTGTGATTCAAATGCATCCATTTCAGAAATTAAAAGTTCAAACAAACTCGCATCTTCTTTGGATTCATCTGCAAGCATACAAATATCTTCAAACATTGTTTTGAGTGACAAAAACGTTTGAAGTTTTTTCTCTAAGCGTGCAGATTCTTTTGTGACTTTTTTTGCTTCAAGTGTATTCGACCAAAAATCAGGTGCTTGCATCGCATCTGATAATTTTTTTAAAGATAACTGAATGGATTCAGGCTTGATTGCTTTTTGAATATCATCCATTCTAATTTGAAAGTTATCGATCCACTTGTTAAGTTCATAACGTTCAATCATAGCTTAAAATGGGCGTCCTCTCATATTACGATTACGTCTTACTTTAGGCTTTCTTAGTTTTTTTGGTGCGTCCATTTGACCTTGATTCGTAGATGTATTTTTAACAACTGCTTCTCTTTGAGCATCCATTTGTATGTGTGCACGCAATGCAAATCTTGTGACATCTTTAGAGATATTTAAAACCATGGTATTAAAAAGTCTAAGTCCTTCTTGTTGATACATTGTCAGGGGATTGTTTTGTCCGTAAGATTGTAGCGAAACACCTTGTCTAAGTTCACTCATTGTATCAATATGTTGTGTCCAGTATGTATCAATCACACGTAACATAATGACTTTTAAAAATTCATTATATATAACTTCTGGTGTATTTTCTTTTTTTGTTTGCATTTCATTGTGTGCCAGATCTAAAATGGTCGCTTGAATCTCTTCAACATTATGGTTTTCAATCATCTCTTTCGTGAGCACATCAGGTTTAAAATATGTATTTGTAATATGTTGAAATAAGGACTCTATGTCCACGTTTGTTTCTTTATCAATGACGGTTGTATATTGTTTTACTTCTGAAGTTAATGTTCGCTGAATCGCATTTAAGACTTGAGGTTCAATTGATTCTAATAACAAAACATCACGACGTTCTTTATAGATGATTTCACGTTGTTTTCGTAAGACATCATCATATTTTAAAACATTTTTACGCGCATCATAGTTATTACCTTCGATACGCTTTTGTGCATTGGTCACAAATCTTGTAAAAATTTTAGAGGAAAGTGGTTCATTACTACTAGCGTTGAGACGTTCTAACATGACCATTCGCTGCTTAAATGTCTCACCTCCGAAACGCACCATAAGTTCATCATCTGCAGATAAATAAAATCTTGAATATCCTGGATCTCCTTGTCGACCAGAACGACCTCGCAACTGATTATCAATACGTCTTGATTCATGACGCTCTGAACCAATGACAGCTAATCCACCTAAGTCTTTCACACCTTCGCCTAACTTAATATCTGTTCCACGTCCAGCCATGTTGGTCGCAATTGTAACAGACCCTTTTTGACCCGCTTTAGCAATGATGTCAGCTTCTCTTTCATGATTTTTAGCATTTAAGATTTCATGTGGGATACGTCTCTTTTTAAGCATCATCGATAAATCTTCGGATGTTTCAACAGCAATTGTACCAATGAGAATTGGTTGTCCAAGTTGATGTCTTTTTTCAACTTCGTTCACTAAAGCCTCAAATTTTGCATCTTCAGATGCAAATAAATAATCAGGTTCATCTTTTCTAATAAGTGGTTCATTTGTAGGAATCTCGATGACTTCCATATTATAAATATCTCTGAATTCTTCTTCTTCAGTCTTTGCTGTACCGGTCATCCCAGAAAGTTTTTTATACATTCTAAAAAAGTTTTGGTAAGTGATGGTTGCTACTGTCACTGTTTCTTTTTTTATTTGTACATTTTCTTTCGCTTCTAAAGCTTGATGAAGACCTTCAGAAAATTGTCTTCCTTTTAAGATACGGCCAGTAAATTGATCGACAATGAGCACTTGGTTTTCAGCAACAACATATTCTTTGTCTTTAAACATCAAATAATTTGCTCTTAATGCGTTGTTTATATGATGTACGAGCGTGACATATTTTAAATCATATAAGTTATCAATTTTAAATATTTGCTCTGCTTTAACAATCCCTGATTGTGTCAGTTCAATTGTTTTAGATTCAATATCAATCTCAAAATCTTCATCACGTAATGATTTTGAAAAACGATCTGCAGATTGATATAAATTTTGATTATTTTTAGCACCACCTGAAATAATAAGAGGTGTACGTGCCTCATCAATTAAAATCGAATCGATTTCATCGATTATTGCAAAATTAAGACCTCTTTGAGCGACCATATCTTTTGCATATAGCACCATATGATCTCTCAAGTAATCAAATCCTAATTCACTATTGGTTGAATATAAAATATCACAATCATACGCTTCACGTTTTTGTTCTCTTGTGAGTTCTCTTAGATTTAACCCTACTGTAAGCCCTAAAAATCTGAAGATATCACCAATTTCTCCTTCAGCCTCACGTTTTGCAAGATATTCATTCACAGTAACAATATGTACACCTTCTCCACTGAGTGCTTGTAAAAAGGCAGGCATGACTGAAGTCAAGGTTTTCCCCTCACCTGTTTTCATTTCAGCAATGTTACCATCAAATATGGCAATTGCCCCTAAAAGTTGTACATAATAAGGGTACATGCCTGTGACACGTCTAGATGCTTCTCGCACAAGAGCATACGCTTCAACTTGTAGGGATTTAAGTGTTTCTCCCGCTTCAAAGCGTTTTTTTAATGTATTTTTTCTTATGATGAAATCTTCATCTTTTAAAGATTCCATTTCATTTTCGAGCGCAACAATTTGGTCTGCTGTCACTTTTGCTTGTTTTAAAAATCGCTTAGATGGATCAAATAGTTTTTTAAACATAAGTCACGTCCTTATCTATTTTATGATACTATAAAAAGGCTTTTATTACAATGAAAACCAATTGTTGAAAATGCCATTTTTTGATAAAAAAAAACGCCTAAGCGTTTTTTAAAATTCGAATTGTACATCTTCTCTTTTAAGTGGATCTGCTTCAAAAAATTCTCTTTTCAAGAATTTACCCATATTTGCAACAATGCTATTTGGGAAAACAACAATTTTTTGATTATACATAGACACATTTGAGTTGTATACACGTCTTGCTGCCTGAAGATTTTCTTCAATTTCAAACGTTGCAGTTTGAAGCTTAGAAATATTTTCAGAAGCTTTTAAATCTGGATATTGTTCAACAACAACATTAATCGCAGATAATCCTCTTGAAACTTCATTTGCGAAAGCTTCTTTGTCTTTAATGTTATCAGCATGTTTTGGCTGACGCAATTTTACGACACTTTCAAGTGTCTCTTTTTCATGCTTCATATAACCTTTAGCCGCTTGATACATTTTAGTTAACATATCAAAGCGTTGCGTTAAGGCAACATCAATCCCTGATTCAGATTCATCTATTTTTACGAGCATTCTTCTAAAACTGTTTTGTAGTGAGATAAACCAAATGATGACAATAAATATGACACCTACTACAATCCCTAGTACTAAAATTGGATCATTCATATATTTTCTCCTTTTATTTTCTATTCTTTAAATTTATCTGAAGTAAGTTTTAATTCATTAATAATGGCTGGAATAAGGTCGATATCGCCTTCAAAAGCTTTCATAGCTTTTTCATCAATGGCTTTTCTGAAAGGAATTTCTAAATAGTCCTGCGAGTCATTTACACCTATGTGAAGTTCATTTCCAGAATAATAAAAATAAATTCTTCCGCGATGTAATTTCTCTAATTCTAAAAGTTTTTCCATCATAATTGGTGTTAAATGATAAAAAGCGTATTGTTTTTCAGATGCATACATTTTAAACTTTTTGTTAAATGCAATACTTTCTGTTTCAACTTTCTCTAATCCTCTAGCTGATTGAGGATGACCTTCAGTAATTTTCAATGACCCTTTAAATGTTTTGGGAAATTTATAAATGTACCATCGTCCTTTAAAGTAAACGGGATAAGTCACGGTACGATGACCTTTAGAATCAACATGCTCTTGTCTTTCTCTCATTGTGACATCACTTACTTCAAAAGTTACACCTTTATATGTACCTTTGATGTAATCCTCACCAGAAAATCGATCAGGTTTTTTGACGAGCCCTGTTTCGTTGATAACATATTCAGAAATAGACTGATATTGATCATAAGTCACATCTTCAAACTTATCTTTTAAAACAATATTAATTAACTCATCTTTTATTGTTTTTTTAAATAGTTTTGAAAAACCTTGAGCCTTCAAAAAAAAGAAAATAGGAACAAGTAAAAAGAAAAGAATAAAGAATAAATTTTGTTCTAATGTCAAAATAAACAATAATATGATGATTATTGCTAAACTAACTGCAATCAACATATTTTTAGAGAATTTACTAAATAGTGCTTTTCTCTTAATTTCTAGTGGTTCAATTTTTTTCAATAGTTCGCTCATAGTTCCTCGATACTACTATTATACACTTTTTGCTTGAGTATATCAATTTTATCCAGTCTTTCCCAAGGGAAAGTCTCGTTATCTTGGCCAAAATGTCCATAAGCAGATGTTTGTGAATAGATTGGTTTTTTAAGTGCTAATGTTTCAATTATATGACTTGGTCTTAAATCAAATACTTCTTGAATGGCTTTTTTAAGCTTACTTATCTCAACTTTTTCTGTGCCGTGACAATCGATATAAAAACTGACGGGCTCTGATACGCCTATGGCATATGCAATTTCTAATTCACAAATATCACACAGATTTGCAGCAACCACATTTTTGGCGATATATCGTGCCATATAAGCCGCACTTCTATCAACTTTTGTTGCATCTTTCCCTGAAAATGCACCGCCTCCATGTGGTGCAAAGCCACCATAGGTATCCACAATAATTTTTCTACCAGTTAATCCGGCATCACCATTCGGTCCACCTTGTAAAAATTGACCTGTAGGATTAATTAAATACTTTGTA
>JALQTF010000084.1 GCA_023264085.1 Acholeplasmataceae bacterium | reverse complement strand
CGTTCAAGCTGCACTAAAATAATAAAATATAAAAAAAAGTCTGAATTTGATTCAGACTTTTATTTTTTATCTATTGTAGTACTCAACAATAAGTTGTTCGTTCACTTCTTGTAACACTTCTTTACGTTCAGGACGTCTAACAAAGATACCTTCTTTTTTATTTTCATCATATGATACGAATTCAAATGAACGATAAGTGTTTTCTAAAGCCTCTTCAACAACTTTAAGATTTTTAGATTTTTCTCTGAGTTGAATTTTTTGACCAGGTGTCAATCGATAAGATGGAATGTCTACTTTACCACCATCTACTAAGACGTGACCGTGATTTACTAATTGTCTTGCTTGAGCACGTGTTCTTGCAAGTCCAAGACGATACACAATATTGTCTAATCTTGATTCTAGTAAGACAATGAAGTTGTCACCATGTCTTCCCGGAAGTTTACCTGCTTCATTAAATGTCTTACGGAATTGCTTTTCAGATAATCCATAAGTAAAACGTACTTTTTGTTTTTCTTGTAACTGAAGTCCATAATCTGATAATTTTGTACGACGCTGACCATGTTGACCTGGCGCGTATGGACGTTTTTTTAATTCTTTTCCTGTTTCGGAAATTGAATAATTTAATCGTCTTGAAATTTTCCAAGTCGATCCTCTAAATCTTGACATAACATTACCTCCGTTATTTTAGGTAAAGTATACTTCTTTTTTTGTGGGATTTTCTAATTCTTTTCACTTATGAAGCAGACCATAAGCTACTAAGGGCGCCGCGGAAGAAAATCATCTCATAAAAAAAGTTGTACCTGCTTTTACCGACAGTGATTATTCTACTTGAAAAAAGGGATATTGTCAACGACATTGACTAATTCTTCAACAATTTTTTCAATTGTTTTTATGGTATTATGATCAAATCTATCTTTTTTTGGGCTATCAATGTCTAAAACACCTAATAGTACACCATTTGATATCATCGGAATCACAAGTTCACTTTCAGATGCAGCATCACATGCAATATGATCAGGATGCAAATGGACATCAGGCACATAAACAGTATGTCTTTTCCGTACACATTCTCCGCAAACTCCACGATCATATGAGATCTCTGTTGTTGCTGGTTTCCCCATGAAAGGACCTAAAATTAATCGATTACCATCGTTTAAATAAAATCCTACCCAATTTAAATTAGGCAACTCACCATAAATGAGTGAGGCTAAATTTGCATAAACAGATAATTGTGTTGGATGATCTTGGATTAAAATTTTTGCAGTTTCAAATAATTGATTGTTCATGTGATCTCCCTTTGAATATTATAACATGAGTCTAATTATGTTATGATACAATATTAATTGGAGAATATATGATTACATCTAAACAAAATGAAACATTTAAGAAATTGTTAAAACTTAAGAAAGCAAAGTACAGAAATCAATACCAAGAGGCATTGATTTTCGGGCACGACTTAATAGAAGAAGCATTGAAGAAGAATAAAGTGATTCAGATCATTTCAACATTTCCTCATGGAAATCATCTAGTGCTTTCAAAAGAATTGATAGATGAGTTATCAGACTTTGAAATGAAAGAACCTATTGCTGCAGTCGTATCAATAAAAAATACACCATCAGAATATAAAGGTAACATTTTAATGTGTGATACGATACAAGACCCTAGAAATTTAGGAGCACTTATAAGAAGTGCACATGCTTTTGGATTCCACAAAATCATATTAAATAAAGCCTCTGTAGATCCATATCATGAACTTTCCATGAGAACTTCAAAAGGTTCTATATTTCATGTGAGTCTTGAAGTGCTTCCACTTGTAGAAACGATAGCATTCTTGAAGCAGCATCATTATATGATTGTTGCATCATCTCATCTTAAACAACAATCTCAAATTCAGCCAAAACAACCTATAGTACTTATTTTAGGTAATGAAGGTCACGGCATTTCAGATGATCTGCTTAACTTAACAGATATGACACTTCATATTCCTACTGTTGGTGTAGACTCTCTAAACGTTTCTGTTGCAGGGTCTATATTGATGTATACATTATCGGAGAAATAATGAACATATATAGTTTGGGAAAAGATTTAACACCAACTCAAAAAAAAGATTTAAAAGATCATTATCCTATTGTAAAATGGGGTCATTTTTCTTATGAAACCACACATAATGAACACCCATGCTTTTTAGAAGTTGAGATTCATCTCTCGATGGTAGAATCATTGAATTTTGAAGTGATAGATTTGCTCATGAAACAACATGTTAAAAGTAATTTAGAGATTCTTATTATAAGACTTCAAACGATCGATATCATATCACATCCTCAATTTTTAAAATACATGCAAACATTGCAAAAAAAATTAAATAAACAAAAAATAACTTTATGGATATACCCAAAAATGAATCAACCATATCCCTTATTTTTAAAGCTATTTAAAGTTATGAAAGTCTCACATGTATTACTCGTTTTTGATCCTACATATGTTAAAGTAAACAAAGGATCTGTCATAAGCCAATTCAAAGCTTTAAGTAGATATATTGGGTGTGTTGTTGCTCATGATATAACAACAAAAAATGAACCTGAGCTCATTGGTTATGGACAAGCAGAATTAATCAAATTATTTAAACTTATGATAAAAAATAATTTTAAAGGTAACATTATGTGTCAGCCAGATTATTTGAAATATCTTGAAAGTCTACGTAAAAAAAGCCAAGGCGTTTTTAAATTTATAAGACAAAAAGACATGAAATCATATCAAATACTAAAAGAACGTCTTAAAATTGATGAAAAAAAAGATGTCGAATTAATCGACATCTATCAAAATCAATTGGATGTATTATCCATCATTTTCAACTTGAGTTAGTTCAAATGCTGGTTTTGCTGAAGGCAGATCTAAGAAGAGTTTTTGAGTGTATAAAATACCATTTAAATGATCAAATTCATGTTGAAAAACAATCCCAATATAACCACTTAAATGTAATGTAATAGGTGTAAGTGTATCTATTTCTTCGATATACCTCAACCCTTCAAGTGTGATGGATTCATGTCTTGGTGTTAATCCTTCCGTTTCTCTATCCACACTCAGACAACCTTCACCACCAGGTAAATAAATAAGATTCGAACTCTTTTGTTTAATTGTTGGATTGACAATCATATATGAATATAACGTACCATCCACATCATGAACATGAATGGCAAACATTCTTTTTAAAACATTGACTTGAGGTGCAGCGATCCCCACAGAAGGTCTCAAATCATATTTCTCTAACATATCTTCATCTGTTGAATGTTTTACATAGTTAAGAAGGTCAATTAATAGTTGTTTATCTTCATTTGAAAGAGGAACCTTCACAGGGTCGCTTACTTTATTTAAATTGGGATGTCCTTCACGGATCACATCTTTCATTGTTATCATCTAACATACCTCATCTCATAATCATCTTATCATAAAGATGAATATTCGTTGAATTGATATGATATTTTGTTATAATATAAAACGTAATCATGGATGAAAAAGGAGGCCATTATGGCATACACCAATAGAATGTCTTATGTTGTTTACTATCGTGGCAACCAAGTACTAAAAAAATTAGAGCAATTACATGTGGATATTGCATATATCTCAAAAAAATTATCTTATGCTGTATTATATATGGACAAAGAGTTAGAACATAAAGTGAGAAAAGCCTTACGGTACACAAAAGGATTTAAATTCTTTGAAACATCAAAAACATTTGACGAAAGCTTGAATTTCTAGTGTTAAGTATTTATACTTGACACTTTTATTTTTACATGTATAATATAAGAAGATAAAATCAAAGAAAAGAGGAATTTTATGGTTAAATTACGTTTACAACGTTTTGGGAATCACAAACGTCCATACTATCGTGTTGTGGCAAGTGATTCAAAACGTGCAAGAGACGGAAAATTCTTAGAAATTCTAGGTACGTATGATCCAATTAACGGTAATGTCAATATCGATGCGTCTAAAGTCGGACATTGGATGAAAAATGGTGCACAACCAACAGATACTGTAAAGAGTTTATTTAAGAAACATAACGTACTCAATCCATAAAAAGGGGGATTACTTATGGCAACAGATTTTGAAAAATTGATCAAACATATTGTTACGCCACTTGTTGTTCATCCTGATGATGTATTAGTTAAAATATTAGCAGAAGAAGATACTCAGCTTAATATTCAACTACTTGTGAATGAAAAAGACTTAGGTCGAGTCATTGGAAAAGGTGGAAAGATTGCAAGTGCAATTCGTACAATTTTGTATGCAGGTGCATCTAAAGATGGCAAACGCGTACATTTAGATATCGACTCATTTTCTCTGTAATGTATCTCATTGGATATATCACAACAACACATGGAATCAAAGGTGAACTTAAAATTAAAAATTTAAGTGATTATGATCGTTTCCATGTAGATACTCAAGTGATTATTAATCAAAAAAAATATGATATTGAACGCATTAAGCATCAACATGATCGCTTAATTGTTAAATTTAAGCAAATCCATACAATGAATGAGGCTCTAGAACTTAAAGATCAAGAAGTTTACATTGAAGATAAAGTACAAGATGACTTTGGGATTCATTATTCTGATATTTTAGGTAAAGATGTCTATGACATAAATGGTAAGTTCATTGGGTTTGTAAAATATTTAAGAGAAGTACCTCAAGGGCATTTGATCGAAATTGACATGAATGGGAAGTTAAAATTGATTCCTTTTGTAGATGCATTCATCAAAGAAGTTTTACATGATCGCATCGTCATAGAGGTGATTGAAGGATTATTATGATCATAGATATATTGACAATATTTCCTGATTTTTATACAAAATTCTTAGAGACATCCATTATTCATCGTGCAATTAAAGATCATAAAGTATCCATTCGCACACACGACTTAAGAGATTTTGCACACAATAAACATCGTCAAATTGATGATACACCTTATGGTGGTGGTGTTGGCATGTTAATGCAATTCCCACCAATTTATGATGCAGTGAAAGCACTTAGAAAAGAAGATACGAAAGTATTTTTAACTTCACCACAAGGCAAAATATTCACGCAAGAAGTGGCAAATACAATGGCAACATTCAGTCATATCATAATCATTTGTGGACATTATGAAGGTGTGGATGCACGTATTGAACATATCATTGATGGTGAGCTATCTATTGGAGATGTCGTATTAACAAATGGAGATATACCTACAATGCTTATCACAGATGCAATTGTCAGACTCATTCCTGATGTCATTATGGAAGCATCTGTAAAAGAAGATAGTTTATTTGATGGGGTTCTTAAATACCCACAATATACAAAGCCAGAATCATATCAAGGATTCGACGTTCCAAAAGTTTTATTGTCAGGACATCACGCGAATATAAAGAAATGGCGTGAAGAACAAAAACAAATTGTTACAAGTAAAAAACGTCCTGATTTATTAAAAAAGTAATACTTGAAACCAAGACATGCATTTGATATAATACATTCGCATGTCTCACATACGTGGTCCGCTGATACACATGAACACGATATTATAAAAGAGAGGTCTATCATGGCAACATTAAAAGGACAAGCGTTATTAAGCGCAATTACAAAAAAATATATGAAAGAAGTACCAGCTTTCGCAGCTGGAGATACTGTAAAAGTTGCGGTATCAATTAAAGAAGGATCTAGAGAACGTATTCAGATTTTTGAAGGACTTGTGATTAAAAAGCAAGGTGGCGGTATTTCAGAAACTTTTACAGTAAGAAAAATTTCTTATGGTATTGGTGTTGAACGTACATTCCCAGTACATGCGCCAACAATTGATCACATCGAAGTCGTTAGACGAGGTAAAGTACGTCGTGCAAATCTTGGATATATTAGAACACTTTCTGCAAAAGCTTCTCGTATTAAAGAAAAAGGTCAAAGATAAAGAAACGCATATGCGTTTCTTTTTTTATGAAAACGAATGAAAAATTTTCATATTTCAATTGAAAGCCTTTTCATAATATGTTATAATGACGTTTGAAAGAGGTGTTATGATGCCACAAGCTACGATATATAGTGTCGCAATTGCAGCAGGTGTTTCACTTGCGACTGTCTCTCGTGTATTAAATAATCCTGAAAAAGTAAAAGAAGATACGAGAGAACGTGTACTCAAAGTAATTAAAGAATTAGGGTATCGTCCTAACGTCATTGCAAGAGGTCTTGCAAGTAGAAAAACAACAACAGTCGGTGTTGTTATTTCTGATATTACACGTGCATCTGTCTCTGAAATGCTCGGAGGGATATCAGATATCGCATTGAATTATCAATATTCGATAAAGATTTTTGCGATTCATGAAGATATGGATGTAATTGATTCAGTACAAAAAATTGTTTCTGAACAAGTCGATGGTATTTTATACTTAAATGATGAACTTTCAGATAAACGTGTGTCAGATGTTAAACGTATATTAGATCAAAATAATATTCCTTATGTTTTTGCGAATGTCGTGACTGAAGATGAAGAAACACCTGTCGTTTCGATTGACTATGAAAAAGCAGGTTATGAGATCACAAAAGAACTCATTGCAGATAATAGAAAAAACATCTATTTACTTTCAACTGCAAGAAGGTATTCTGTGAATGAGAAAAAAGAAACAGGATACATTAAAGCAATGGAAGAAGCATCTTTAGAACCTAAAATCTTTAGAACAAGCGGTGATACAAGTGTGAATCGACAACATTTTTCTTCATTTTTTGCTGACAAAAAAGTTGATGCTGCAATAGGTGTCAGAGATTCTATTGCTGTATCATTTATGAATGTTGCGGTTCAAAATGGAAGAGAAGTACCAAAAGATATTGCAATAGCTGGATTCCAAAATACAAAATACGCTACACTCGCAAGACCAATGTTAACATCTCTTGATATTCCTGTTTATGATATAGGTGCTGTATCAATGAGATTGCTCACAAAATTAATGAATGATCAAGACGTTGAAAATATTCGCATATCATTGCCACATTTTATCGTGAAAAGAGAAAGTACTAAATAACATGTCATTATATAAAACACTTCAACAAAGAGATATGATTAAAGATGTTTCAGACGAATTGCTCGCCACATCTTTACTAGACAAAGAAAAAACGACATTCTATTGTGGATTTGATCCAACAGGACAATCTCTTACAGTAGGACATTTAGTTCAAATTGTTCGTATGAAATTACTTCAATCGTATGGACATCATCCAATTGTTTTAATCGGTGGTGCAACAGGTCTCATTGGTGATCCAAAACAGACATCTGAACGAAAGTTGTTGACACTTGAAGAATCTTTAGAAAATGCTTCAAAAATTGAAAAACAACTCAAACATTTCTTAGGTGAAAATGCGACCTATGTGAATAATTATGATTGGGTTAAAAAGATTGATATGATTGGTTTTTTAAGAGATTATGGAAAACAATTCTCAATCAATTATATGCTTGCTAAAGACACTGTTTCGAAACGATTAGAAACCGGTATATCATATACCGAGTTTTCTTACATGCTTATTCAAGCCATAGATTTCTTGCATTTATATGATCATCATCAGTGTAAAATTCAATTTGGTGGTTCTGATCAGTGGGGCAATATCACGACTGGGTTAGAACTCATTAGAAAAACGCATCAAGATGCACAAGCTTTAGGATTGTCATCGCCACTATTATTGAAATCAGACGGTACAAAATTTGGAAAATCTGAATCAGGAACACTTTGGTTAGATGAAATATTAACATCAGCATATGAGCTCTATCAATACTTCTTAAATGCCAGTGATTCAGATGTATTGAATTATTTAAACATGTTAACATTACTTTCCAACGAAGACATCAATTCAATCATGGAAACACATCAATTAGCACCTCATGAAAGACACGCTCAAAGAACTCTTGCGAAAGAGGTAGTTTCTATGGTTCACGGTGAAAAAGGTCTTTTAAAAGCTGAAAAAGTCACTTTTGCACTTTTCTCGGGAAGTTTTGATGATTTGTTGGAAGAAGATTTTCTTGTATTAAAACAAGTGTTAGATGTAACAAATGTAACACACATTATCGAAGCTTTAATAGCTTTAGGGTTGGCTTCATCAAAAAGAGAAGCGAGAGAGTTTATTTCTAATCAAGCGATTTCAATGAATGGTGTAAAACTGACGGATCCTGATTATCAATTCACTTCTAAAGATGCCTTTTACAATTCAGTGATTGTTTTAAGAAGAGGAAAAAAGAAGTATGGTCTCATCGTTTTAAATTAAATGACAATTATTTTATATAATCCTAAATCTCGTTTAGGAAATAACAAAAAGCTATTAAGTAAAATCGAAAACATGATACGTAAACAAGGTCATGCAGTCGTTCTAAAAAATGTATTAACCATTGGGGATGCCGATGGTTTTTTAGAACAATTCAAACCAACCGATCGATTTGTGATTGTTGGTGGTGATGGCACTTTACATCAACTTGTAAATAGCATCAACATTCATCAAGTATCTCAAGATGTTGCGATGGTTCAAGCAGGAACAGGAAATGATTTTTTGAGGAGCATCAAGTCAAAAGATAAAATCATTTCTGTCAAACAATCACTTTTAGATTTACCTCATGTTGTGTTTCATGAGAAGAAGCAATATTTTATCAACGGTGTTGGTATAGGTTTAGATGGATATGTTGGACATATTGTTGATGAGAGTAGATTAAAAAAATCAAAATTAGGATTTTTTAAAGCGACACTTAAAGGATTATCATCATATCAACCTATGGCGATGACCTTACAGATGCAAGATCAAACCATAGAAATTAAAAAAACATGGTTTGTTGCTGTGATGCACAGTGTATATTTTGGTGGTGGTATGAAAATTGCACCTAATGCAAGCAGGTCCTCGAAAACGTTGGAAGTAGTAGTTGTTAAAGACTGTCCGAAATGGTTATTGTTTATCATTTTTCCAACAATCTATTTAGGATGGCATAAACTATTTAAATCATATGTACAATTTTATCAAACTAACGAAATCAACATAGTTACATCAAAGAAAACATATGCTCAATTTGATGGCGAAGTCACAAGTTTAATGAACCATATTCATATAAAAAGATAAAAAAAGACATCATGTGATGTCTTTTTTTATCTTTGGAATCCAATTTTTTTGTAAACTTTTTGAATTTTTCTATGTGCAAACATTTTTGCTTTATCTCTTCCTGCATCTAAGATGGCATCTAATGAAGGATCCTTAATGAGTGCATGATATTTTTCTTGAATTGGTTTTAATGCAGATACAACATGATCTGCAACAGATAATTTAAAGTCTTGATAACTCATGTCCTTATAGTGGTTAACACGGTCTTCAATCGTTGTTTTTAGTAATGCAGCATCAATAGTTAATAAGTTAGAAATGCCGGGTTTGTTTTCTACATCATAATAGATTTTTGCTTCAGAATCAGTAACTGCAGATTTAATTTTATTTTTAACTTGATTTAAATCATCGAGCATCAAAATATACGATTTTTGGTTATCTGAAGATTTATCCATTTTTTTTGTTGGATCACTTAAGGATTTAATTTTTGCACCAGTTTTAGGCTGATATCCTTTGGGAACAATAAAAGTGTCTCCATAAGTATTGTTAAAACGTGTTGCTAAATCTCTTGTGAGTTCTAAATGTTGTTTTTGATCTTCACCGACTGGCACAATATCTGCATCATATAGTAATATATCTGCTGCCATGAGTGCTGGATACGTAAACAATGAACTACGAATGCCTTCTGTTTGTTTTTGACGTTTATCTTTAAATTGTGTCATACGTTCAAGCTCACCCATATATACAGTAGATTCCATAACATATGCCAACTGATTATGTTCAGGTATTTCAGATTGAACAAATAACGTCACTCGTTCTGGATCTAATCCGCATGCAATGTAAAGTGCAGCAATATCTTTTATATTTTTTTTAAGTGTTGCTTTTTCAATAGGTGTGGTGATTGCATGTAAGTCAGCAATAAAAATAAAGAATTCAGCATCTTTTAATTCATCTTGAAGTTGAACAAATTGTTGGATGGCACCGATATAATTTCCTAATGTTAATCCACCTGTAGGTTTAATGCCAGATACTAATCTCATAATACTCCTATTCTTTTAATGCTGCCTCTAATTCATCTAATAATTCATGTAATCTAGTGACAACAGCAGTAAAGGTTTCTTTTTTCGTTAAATCTGCACCTGCAAGTTTTGCTTGATCCACAGGATAGGCACTTCCGCCAGATTTAAGCATTGCTTTATAGTTTTCCATTGCATTTGGAACACCATTTTTAACATCGCTATAAATTTTAAAAGAGGCACTATATGATGTTGCGTATTGATATACATAATATGGTGTATGGAATAAATGTGGAATATATGCCCAAACATAAGGTTTATAAACTTCTTTCGTAATATCCAAACCATAATAATGTTGATAGAGATCGACCATAATTTTTGATAGTGATTCAGAAGTGATAGGTTCACCATTCATTGCTTTTTCATTTGCTAAAAACTCATACGTCGCAAACAATGTTTGACGATAGAAAGTTGCCATAATACGATCAATGGCTGTTTCTAATAAAACAATCTTTTCTTCTTTTGTTTTCGCGATTTTAATTAAATGATCTTGTAAAACTTGTTCATTAAACGTGGATGCAATTTCTGCAACAAAAATGGTATAATCTGCAATCGCCATCGGTTGTGCTTTGTTTGAGAAAATCGTATGTGCTGAGTGTCCTGCTTCATGCGCAAGTGTCATCACAGAAGATAACGTATCGTCATGATTAAGAAGAATATATGGGTGGAAACCATATAAACCAGAAGAATATGCTCCGGTACGTTTACCGTCCTGTGGATATGCATCAACATATCCCTCTGCGAGAGCTTCTATTTGGTTATTTCTAAACTCTTCATCGTAACCTTCTAAAGCGTCAAAAAATAATTGTCTAGCGTCTTCATAAGGATATGTATTCGTATCTTTAACTAAATGTAAAAAACGGTCATAAGTATGATAATCTGCTAAATTTAAATGTTTTTTACGAATTGCCATGTATCGCTTGATAGGCTCAGTATTTTCATATGCGACATCTTTTAAGTTATGGAAGACTGATGTTGGAATGTTATTTCCATGCAAAGCAGCTTCTAAAGAAGATGTATAGCCTCTTGATTGGACATTCGCTTTTAAGTTCATTAATACAAGTTGATATGTTGCTGCAAACGCAGATTTATTTTGTTCATAACGTCTAAAGGTTGCTTCAAAGACTTTTTTTCTATCATCAGGATTGTCTAACTCTCCAATAAGTGATGTCCAATTAGATGAGCCAACTTTTTTCTTAGAACCATCACTAAAAGTGACGTCTTCATCATTTCTATCAATGATTGCTAATGCTTGATGTAATGACGAAGGAATACGTCTTGTTGGAGAAAAGTTTGCAAGTAAACCTTCAGACTTTTCATCCAAGACATAGGCTTGTTGATGAAATAATTTTTCTAAAGGGAATCGGTATGAAGATAAAAAGTCATCACCTTCTAGTAATTGCATGACATGATCTTTTCCAAGTCCGATGAGTTCTGGGCTTACAAATGATGATAACTGATTCACTTTTGATATAACTGCCATCAGTTGTTGTGTTTTCGCTTGAAGTTGTTGATCTTTTAAATTCAAATCACTTTTTAAGTGAATATAACCATATAAGCGATAAAATTGTTTCGTGAGTGTTTCTTCAAACTCATAAAAAGTTTTTAACCCTTTTTGAGTATTTAGTGTTCCTTTAAATGTTGACAAACTCTCTACTGAGTTTTTAAATTTCAAAAAATCTTCATCCCATAAGGTTTCATTCTCATAAAATGGGCTTAAATTCCATGTTGACATAAATGTGTCCTTTCGAATAATTTACTTTATTATAACAAATTAAGGTTTAAACGATGAAAAAAACAATGAAAAAATATGTAATTTGTTACAAAAATGTCAAAATAAGGTTGCATCACACCATATCACGTTATATAATGACTCCGCAGGTAAGTTAGATAACCTATGTAGTGCTATAGGATGAAACCTATCTCTTAAGGAGGAAGACATGATAACGATCTTCACAACACCGAGTTGTTCGTCTTGTCGGAAAGCGAAAAAATGGTTAGATGATCACAAAATTAAATATGATGAGAAAAACTTATTTAGTCAGCGCATCACGATAGAAGACATTGATAAAATGTTGTCAAATGCAGAAAATGGATTTGAAGATATCATCTCTACACGATCAAAAATATTTAAAGAAGAATCATTGGATGTGGAGGATATGAAAATGAGTGAATTAAAACAATTCATCATCGATCATCCATCCGTGCTCAAGCGTCCAATAATATTAGATGGTGAAAAAATGCAAGTTGGATACAACGAAGAGGAAATTCGCGTATTTATTCCAAGGCGCTTAAGAGAACTTATCATGGGAAATGATTGTCCTGATTCAAAACCTTGTGATTATCAAACGGCATTAAAACGCTATTTCGAAGAAATGCAAAACGAAGAACTTTCATCTTAAAAAAATGACCTTAAAAGGTCATTTTTTATTTTTTATACTACAACTAAATGCACGATCACTTTTTCTTCTGGTTGCTAATTTAGGAATATGGTGTTCTTTTAAAAACATATCAAATTGATTCGTTCCCATAACATAATCTGTGACTTCATATTCCAGTTCATAATCGACTGTACCACAGTACTCACATCGATCTATAAACATGATACCTTGCTGGTAAGGCATTGAAGCTCTAAAGTTATCAATAGAAGCAATGAAATGTACATTTGCTTTTATGTCTGGAAAAAAGTCTTCTACAGAAAATCCTTCTTGAAGCATCTTATTTGCTTGAAGTGCATTAAGAAGTAAGTGAGATTCAAAAGCATTACCTTCTTGTTGACTTTTAATCGTCAATTTATAGAAGCGATCACCTTTTTGCCTAATTCTTAAAACGATTGATTGAGAGGATAAAAACAAATCATTTGTATCAAAATAATGATTTGTTTGAAGAAAAATATTATCATTTAAGACATAATTATCTAATAAATGGTGATAATGATCTTTCGAAATAATTGTTTTAAATTCAAGTTCATGATTTTTATTCATCTTATGTTTCCTCATATATGAACATTATAACAAACATCAGTTGAAAATTTTGAAACATTAAAACGTTTACACAAATTGTTTTTGATATTGTTTGTAGAAATAATCTTTGACCTATGATAGAATATAAATGGTAAAAATTTCGAGGAGGAAATAAAATATTATGGCTATAAAAGTCGCAATTAATGGTTTTGGCCGTATCGGCCGTCTTGCTTTTCGTTTGTTAGCTCAAGATCCACAATTCGATGTGGTTGGGATCAACGATTTAACAGATGCTGAAACACTTGCATATTTATTAAAATATGACACTGCACAAGGAAGCTTTAAAGTAGACAGTGTAAGTTATGAAGGATCTAATTTAGTCGTCGATGGAAAATCCATTCCTATTTCTGCAATTAGAGATCCAAAAGAATTACCATGGAAATCATTACAAGTAGATGTTGTATTAGAATGTACTGGATTTTTTGCAGATGAAGAAAAAGCAGGATGGCATTTAGAAGCAGGTGCTAAAAAAGTTGTTATTAGTGCTCCAGCAAAAGGAAATGTTAAAACTGTAGCGTTCAATGTAAATGATGATATATTAACAGGTGATGAAGATATCATCAGTGGTGCATCATGTACAACGAACTGTTTAGCACCAGTTGCAAAAGCATTAAACGATGCTTTTGGAATTGAAAAAGGATTTATGACAACAGTACATGCATTAACTGCGGATCAAGCAAATGTTGATGGACCACACAAAGGTGGTATTTATTCAAGACGTGGTCGTGCATCAGCATTTAATATTGTCCCATCTTCTACAGGCGCAGCGAAAGCAATTGGACTTGTTATTCCTGAGTTAAAAGGACGTTTAGATGGTACAGCACTACGTGTACCAACATTAACAGGGTCTATTGTAGATTTAACTGTTGAACTACAAAAACCTGTCACTAAAGAAGAAGTCAATGCTGCAGTTAAAGCACAAGAAAGCGAAACATTAAAATATTTAACTGATCCAATCGTATCTTCTGATGTCATTGGAACATCTTATGGATCATTATTCGATTCACTAGCAACACAAATCGTTGAAGCAAATGGTAAACAACTCGTTAAAGTACTCGCATGGTATGATAACGAGATGAGCTATACATCTCAACTTGTAAGAACTGTTAAAAAACTCGCATCATTCATTAAATAATTAAAAAAGAGACAACATGATTGTCTCTTTTTTTTATTCATATATAATAGAGTTAATGACATTAAAAGAATGGTTAAATCAACAAATAAAAGCTGAATACATGAAAGATATATTAGATCAGGTTTCTAAAGATGAAGCTTTTTTCAAAGTTTATCCTCCTAAAGAACAGAGGTATCTTTCTATAGAATTACTTCCTTATGATCAACTAAAGGTTGTGATTATCGGTCAAGATCCATATCATCAACCCGGTCAAGCGAATGGGCTTGCATTTAGTTGTCAAAAACACCCATTACCTCCATCTTTGAAAAATATTTTTAGAGCAATAGAATATAATGGGTTTGATGTTAATCATGATGATGGAGATTTAACTCGTTATGTACTTCAAGGTGTTTTACTTTGGAATACATATTTAAGTGTTATTGAAGGAAAACCTCTTTCACATAAAAGTGATGCGTATGTAACATTAACAAAGCATTTGATAAAAAAGATTGTCAATGAAAAAGAACACATTGTATTTTTGTTATGGGGTTCTTTTGCCCAACAATTCGAATCTTTGATTGATCAAAGACATCTTATCATAAAGACATCCCATCCATCACCACTATCCTCTTATAGAGGTTTTTTGACATCTCATCAATTTAAAGATACAAATGCATATTTGATCTCACACGGGATAACCCCAATAGATTGGCGTTAATTATGGACACAGTTGCGATTAAAGCATATTTAAATAGTAAAAATAATCCTCAGCACTCTTATAAAACGATTCATATCGGAGGGTCTAATGGGAAGGGATCTACAGGTTATTTCTTATCTCAAATGTTAGAGCATCTTGGATATAAAGTGGGGTATTATTATTCACCATTCACAATCGATAGATTTGATAATATTTTAATACAAAATGAAAGTATAAAAAATGTCCTAAATAAATACCTTTTTTATCAACATGAAATGATTAGTGCAGGATTAACTGAGTTTGAACAAGATACCGCGCTAGCTTTTTTAATGTTTAGTGAAGAAAAAGTGGATTACGCAATCATTGAAGTTGGGCTTGGAGGAATTTATGATGCTACAAACGTCATCCAACCAGATATTGGAATCATCACCTCTACATCTTTAGAACATGCTGAAATTATCGGGCCTTCTATTTACGATATCGCAGCGCATCAAGCAGGCATTATAAAAAAAGGTATGCAAGTATTGCTTTCAAAATCGATAGATGAAGATATTAAAAAAGTATTTTTACACCAAATCAACGAAGTATCTGCAGTACTCATTAATGATTATCCTATCGTGAAAGATCATGTATTTCCTCATTATCAAGAAAATAATGTATCACTTGCATTTCAGGCACTGAATTTAATCAAACAACAATCTTCTTTTCCTTTTTCTATTCTTAAAACAATGCCTTTTAGATTTCAATATATAACACACAACGTTATTTTTGATGGTGCACATAACCTAGAAGGTATCCAAGCACTTATTGATACATTACAAAAAAAACAATTAAAACCGATGGTTTACATGTCTATATTAAATACAAAGAAATATGATGACATGATTCAAACGATGATGACTTATACGGGACATGTTTATGTCACATCTTTCGAGCATCAACAGAGCATTCAATTCAATGATATTGCTCATATAAAAGGAGCTGTTTGGGTTGAAATACAGGAAATAATTGAGCGCATTAAAACTGAAAAATATGATACAATATTAATTACAGGGTCCCTATATTTTTTAAGGACTCTTAAGCGTTTATTAGAGTTTTAGGGGGAAATTATGAAAGATAAAATTCAAGTGATTCAAATCACGACTGCAACTATGTTAACAACAGTAGGTGTGATCCTCGGTAATTTTTCAATCATATTACCGATTTTTTCTGTACCAGCATTGCGATTAGATATCGTTGCAATACCTATTATTTTAGCAGGTCTCATCTTAGGTAAGTGGTATGGCATGGGTGTTGGCATTGTCATAGACATCTTAAATTTCTTGTTATATGGCCAAGGTGCATATCATGTTGGATTTACCATTAATTATGCGTTGATAGGACTATTTTCAGGACTCATTCCATTATTTTTTATGAATAAAAATTTCAAATTCATCAAAAACACACTACTTATAACATCAAGTGTATTGATTTTGGCGACCATTATTGTATTATACTCGCTTAATGACCTCTCTTTAGGTGGTGATAGTGTCACTCTTAATTTAGAAATTAGAATTGCGATTGTCTCATTAATTGTAGTGATGACGCTTTTGACCTTAGGTTTTATGTATTTAACACTAAGAGATTATAAGTACGAAATTAGAGATATGTATGTCGTTTCAATTATGATCATATTGATTGAATTTTTCGTGATTATTTTATTAACACCATTATGGATTCAAGATTTATTTGGACAACCTTATTATATTGGATTTCTTGCACGTATTATTAGAGGATCACTTATGATTCCATTTAAGATCATCATTGTTTTAGCAATCATCAATGTCATAAAAAAACAACAGGTGACATCATTGAGAGGGTTTATTGAAAGTTAGAGTGATTGGTGCAGGTTTGGCTGGTGTTGAAGCTGCATATTATTTATTAAAAAAAGGATATCATGTTGATTTATATGAAATGCGACCTAAAGTGATGACACCTGCGCATCGTACAGGTGATTTTGCAGAACTCGTATGTTCTAATTCATTGAGATCTAATGATATCCATAATGGCGTTGGATTATTAAAACATGAGATGCGTCAATTTGATTCGATCACAATGAAAGCTGCAGAGGTTGCTCAAGTACCTGCAGGCTCTTCGCTTGCTGTAGATCGAAGTGTATTTTCACATACGATATATCAATCATTGTCATCTTTTGAAAATTTGACAATAATTGATGAAGTGTATCAAAAAATCGATATTGAAATACCAACCATTATTGCAACAGGACCTCTCACACACAATGAATTAATGTCGTCTCTTGGTGATTTATTTGATCAAGAATTTCTACATTTTTTTGATGCAGTTGCACCGATCATCGATGGTGCTTCTATTGATATGAATATTTGCTATTTAAAAAGTAGATATGACAAAGGGGATGCAGACTATATCAATTGTCCAATGGATAAGGAAACGTATCTTCAATTTCATGAAGCCTTAATGCGTGCTGACAAAGTTGAAGTCAAAGACTTTGAAAATAACGTTTTTGAAGGTTGTATGCCGGTAGAAACCATGGCTGAACGTGGCATTGATACGCTAAGATTTGGTCCATTAAAACCCGTAGGGTTAGAAACGAATCATATAAAACCGTATGCTGTTATCCAGTTAAGACAAGATGATGTTGGTAAATCGATGTATAACATTGTTGGATTTCAAACACATCTAACGTGGCCTGCGCAAAAGAAATTAATTCAAATGATACCAGGTTTGGAAAAGGCAAACATCATACGTTATGGTGTCATGCATAAAAATCATTATATTCAGTCCACGGAAGTATTAAATGGTGGGTTTCAAATGAAAGCTTACCCAAATATCTTTATCGCTGGTCAATTATCAGGTGTTGAAGGGTATGTAGAAAGTGCTGCTTCAGGTTTAAATGCAGCAATACAAATGGATCTATTTTTGACAAAAGGTAACATTCAACCTTTTCCTAAAGATACAATGATGGGTGCAATGGCCCGATACGTTTCAACACCAAATCGGTCATTCGTACCAATGAATGCTAATTTTGGACTCATGGATCTTGTTGAAAAAAAGATGCGTAAAGCGGATAGAAAAACATTTTATGTAAATAGAGCTGCCCATGCAATGGACGCATTCAAGAAAGAAGTGATACAATTTGATTGAACAGTTTCTTGAATACTTAACATATATTAAAAAATATTCTGAACATACAATTAACGGTTACAAAAGAGATATTCATGATTTTGAGGGGTTTGTTACTCAAGAAGGATTTGCTGAGTCAGTTTTAGATATCAAACGATCAAGAATCATCAGACATTATATCTCATATTTGCAAACACATAATAAGAGTTCTAAAACGATTTCGAGAAGACTTTCTTCGTTACGTATGTTTTATGAATATTGTTTTGAAGAAGGTGCGATTGATTATAATTTCATGCACGAAGTTCAAGCCCCAAAAATAGAAAAACGATTACCAAAACGTATCCATGATGATGAAATAGAAGCACTATTTAAAGTGATGGACAAAAAAAAACCTATTCAATTTAGAAATTTTATCATGTTAGATATTCTTTATAGTTGTGGACTAAGAGCAAGCGAGTTAATTTCTCTGAAAATAAAGGATATCGATATTGTTGAACGTACATTTAGAATTATTGGTAAAGGACAAAAAACTCGATTAGTTCCCTTTACAAAAACAATTGCAGAACATTTATCACGATATATGACCCACACACGTGCAGAAATTTTGATTAAAACTGGTCAACCTGCAACACCTTATGTTTTTTTATCTCGTTTAGGTACAAAAATGACTGTTCGCAATTTAGAAAAGATGGTGCAACAAGTCATTTATCAATCGGGAGAAACGTATCAATTACATCCTCATATGTTAAGACATGCATTTGCATCCACTTTGTTATCCCATGGTGCAGATTTACGAAGTGTCCAAGAGTTACTTGGACATGAACAACTCACTTCAACTCAAATCTATACACACTTAGACAATAAAAACATCCAAAAAATGTATCAGAATGCCCACCCGAGAATGCAAAAAAACAAGGAGAAATCATGAGACAATTTGAAAAAGTAAGTTATATGAACGCAGAAGACATCGTGATTCCACAAAGACAAACATTCGATAGTGCTGGATATGATTTATCCTCATATGAACGTGTTGTTATAGCGCCAAAAGAAATTAAGCTTGTAGCTACAGGTTTAAAAGTACAATTAGACGAAGAAGAAGTTTTGCTTGTCTACCCTAGATCATCACTTGGTATTAAAAAAGGACTCATGATGAGTAATGGTGTTGGTGTTATCGACAAAGATTACTACAATAACGAAAATAACGAAGGACACATCATGTTTCCACTCTATAATTTCACTGATGCTCCGGTTGTGATTGAGAAATTCGAACGTATTGCGCAAGGACTGTTTCAAAAGTTTCTAAAGACATCAAATGATCTTCCTGTCTCAAAAGAACGTAAAGGTGGATTTGGGAGTAGCACTTAGTAATTAATAGACACGATTGATGTGCATAAATGGTTGCATATAGATGTGTTATATGATATAGTATTTAAGGCTATAAGAAAACACATATGTTGTGTTTCATGATTCGTGTGTCTTTGAAATATAAGATGAATGATGTGAAGCAACATAGAGGAAAAAACAAAAAAAGGAGAATTTTATTATGGCAGTCGTTTCAATGAAACAACTATTAGAGTCTGGCGTTCATTTTGGACATGCAACACGTCGTTGGAATCCTAAAATGGCACCTTACATCTTTACAGCTAGAAATGGCATACACATTATCGATTTAAAGAAAACAGCAGAGGAAATTGAAAGAACATATCAAGCGTTATTTCAAATTATCGCTGAAGGCGGAAAAGTATTGTTTGTAGGTACAAAAAAACAAGCTCAAGAAGCCGTAAAAGAAGAAGCAATACGAACAGGCCAATATTATGTTGATCAACGTTGGCTCGGTGGTACACTTACAAACTTTAAAACAATTAAAAAAAGAATTAAACGTCTAAAAGATCTTTATGCAATGGAAAGTGATGGTACATTCGAAAAACTTCCAAAAAAAGAAGTCTTAGGACTTGTTAAAGAAAGAGAACGTTTAGAGAAATTCCTTGGTGGGATTAAAGAAATGACAAAACTTCCAGAGGCAGTTTTTGTTGTCGATCCTAGTAACGAAATTAACGCAGTCTTAGAAGCAAGAAAATTAAAGATACCAGTATTTGGTATCGTAGATTCTAACTGTGATCCTGATTTAGTAGATCACATCATTCCTGCCAATGATGATGCAATACGTGCTGTCAAATTACTTGTTTGGGTTATGGGAAATGCATGTGTTGAAGCGATGGGTGGCGTTGTTGAAAAATATGAAGATGAAACTCCACAAGAAGCTTCAAGAAGAGATAGAGATGAAAAACCAGCTGCTGAAGCACCTGAAAAAGAAGCAGAAAAAGTTGAAGTAAAAGAAGAAAAAGTCGTTGCTCCAACACCTAAAAAAGAAGCAACCCCTAAAAAAGTGGTTAAAGAAGAAGTAGAAAAAGAAGTGCCTGCAAGTCAAGTAGATTATGATGCCATGAAAGTATCAGACTTACGTAATCTTGCTAAAGAAAAAGGATTATCAGGATATTCTACCCTTAAAAAAGCAGAACTAGTAGCGTTATTAAAACAAGCATAAGGGGTAATTTACCCCTTTTCTTTCATTAAAATTAAAGGAGATTTATATGATTACAGCACAACTCGTTAAAGAATTGCGTGATAAAACTGGCGCAGGTATGTTAGATTGTAAAAAAGCATTAGAAGCAACTGAAGGAGACGTCGCTGCTGCAGTTGACTATTTAAGAGAAAAAGGTATTGCAAAAGCTGAGAAAAAAGCAGATAGAATTGCTGCAGAAGGTTTATGCAATGTTGTTATTTCAGGAAATGAAGCCGTTGTATTTGAATTAAATTCAGAAACTGATTTCGTCTCTAAAAATGATCAATTTTTAAAATTACTCGATCAAGTTGGAGAAGCACTTATCAATAGTCGTGTTTCAAACACAGAAGAAGCGCTCGCATTAGAGTCTAATGGTAAAACCATCGAAGTATTATTAAAAGAAGCAACTGCAACAATTGGTGAAAACATTACACTTAGACGTGTGTCAAGAGTTATTAAGAGCAATGAACAAGGGTTCGGGGCTTACAAGCACATGGGTGGACGCATTGTCGCGTTAGCTGTCTTAGATAAAAACGATGAAGAAACTGCAAAAGATATTTCTATGCATGTTGCTGCTCAAAAACCTCAATATTTAGATCGTGATCAAGTTGACACTGAAACTCTTGAACACGAACGTCATGTACTCACTCAACAAGCGCTTGCAGAAGGAAAACCTGCAAATATTGTTGAAAAAATGATTGAAGGTAGACTCAATAAATTTTTAAAAGAAATTACATTGGTAGACCAACCGTTTGTTAAAGATCCTGATCAAACTGTCTCTCAATATGTATCATCTAAACAAAATAAAGTCCTTTCATTTGTTAGACTTGAAGTTGGAGAAGGTATTGAGAAAAAACAAGAAGACTTCGCTGCTGAAGTCATGAGTCAGGTTAGAAAATAAATCCGAGGTGAATCATGTATAAACGTGTCATTATTAAACTGAGTGGTGAAGCACTTAAAGGGGATGGAACATATGGCATTCATCCTTTGACAGTTAAAAAAATCGCAACCGAAATAAAAGACATTCACGCGCTTGGCGTAGATGTGGGAATTGTTGTTGGCGGGGGTAATTTATGGCGCGGTAAAACAGGTGAAGAACTCGGAATGGATCGAGCGCAAGCAGATTATATGGGAATGTTAGGTACAGTTATGAACAGTTTGGCACTCCAAGATGCCCTTGAAAGCATAGATGTTCCATCGAGAGTCATGACAGTATTACCGATCTCAACGGTAGCAGAACCTTACATAAGAAGACGTGCGATGCGTCATTTTGAAAAGAATCGTGTCTTAATATTTGCTGGAGGCACTGGAACACCTTATTTTTCAACTGATACAGCTGCGGCACTTAGAGCAGCAGAGTTGGATGCTAAAATTATCTTAATGGCAAAAAACGGAGTTGATGGTGTCTATGATAAAGATCCTAAGAAACATCAAGATGCAACGATGTATGATGCACTCACACAAGAAGATATTCTTGTAAAAAAACTAGGTGTGATGGATCAAACAGCCGCATCTATGTGTCATGAGAATAAAATCGATGTGATTGTATTTAATCTTAATACATCAGGTAATATGAAAAAAGCAATATTAGAGGAGCCTATTGGTACAAAAGTATCATGGGAGGGTTAATATGAATGATCAAGCAGATATCATTTTATTAGAAACTGAAGAAAAAATGAAAAAAGCATGTGATGTCTTGTCGCATGAACTGACACACATAAGAACTGGACGTGCAAATCCAGGGTTACTGGATGAAATTACAATTTCTTACTACGGAACAGACACACCACTCAATCAAATTGGTAGTATTAGTGTTGTTGAAGGGAATCAATTATTTATTAAACCTTACGATAAATCGTTATTAAAAGATATCGAACAAGCGATTCATGCATCGACACTTGGACTCAATCCAATCAATGATGGAACAGGCATTCGTTTGATTTTACCTCAACCAACAGAACAGCGTAGAAAAGAACTCGTAAAAGATGTTGAAAAGCATGGAGAACATGCGAAAGTTGCGGTAAGAAACGTGAGACGAGATGCCAATGATCACATCAAAAAAATAGGACTCACTGAAGATGATGAAAAAGGGTATTTAGAGGATGTTCAAGATCTTACGAATACATACGTTGATAAAGTTGACACCCTCATTAAGGAAAAATCATCTGAATTACTTAAAATATAAGGCGAAAGCCTTTTATTTTCTATAAAATAATCACACATTTTCGTGTATAATAATTGTGGGAGCACACATGAAATTAAGCACCGTGCCATCACATGTCGCCATCATATTAGATGGTAATGGAAGATGGGCTAGTAAAAGAGGCCTACCACGTTCTCAAGGACATTATCAAGGTGGTCAAAATTTATTTACAATTACAAAAGAAATTAGAAAACTGGGAGTGAAAAAACTCACAGTTTTTGCATTTAGTACAGAAAATTGGAAACGTCCACAAGAAGAAGTCGACTACTTAATGACCAAACCGATTGAAATTTTTGAATCAAGAAAAGAAGAACTCGATCATAAAGTTCATTTTATTGGTAGAAGAGATCGATTACCGCAAGGTATGCTTGAATTAATTGCAACGAT
>JALQTF010000081.1 GCA_023264085.1 Acholeplasmataceae bacterium | reverse complement strand
TTTTACTTTATTTGTTTTCTGTTTTGATTTGTTTTCTATTAAACATTGCATAAATAGTTGGGACTACAAGTAATGTTAATAAGGTTGCATATAAGAGTCCACCAATGGCTGTAATTGCAAGTGGTTGCAAGAGTTCAGATCCTTCACCTAGACCAAGTGCAAAGATAAAAAGTGAAATCACAGTTGTAAGTGCCGTCATAAATATCGGACGTAATCTTGTTTGACCTGCAGTGACAATGGCATCGATGACCCCAAGACCTTGTTCTCTTAATTGATTCATGTAATCAATTAAAACGATACCGTTGTTTACAACAATCCCAACAAGTAGGACAAATCCAACAAGTGCTACTAAACTTAAATTACTTCCAGTAACAAGCAATGCAAGCATACCTCCAGTAAATGCAAGCGGAATCGTTCCTAAAATAATAAGAGGATATTTTAGGGATTGAAATTGAATGGCCATGACCATATACACAATTAATATGGCAACAATAAGTCCTAATGCAAGATCTAAAAATAAACTTTGAATTTCTTCGTTTTCTCCAGCAAATGTGACAGTATAACCACTACCATAACTTAAGAATGTTTCAGATTCTAAATATGCATTGACTGCATCTACAACTTCTTCTGAAACAAGCGTCACATTAAAACCATCTGCAATACCAGCAGTAACTTCTAAATATCTAGAATTTCCATCGGTATTAATGGTTGCAAACCCAGTCACTTTAGAAATGTCAACGACAGATTGATCACCATAGACAGAGACACCTAAACTTGAAAGTGGTGTTGCTGCCATTGGATTGAGTGGATCAAATGTAGTAAATGCAACAGGCGCATTATTTTCATCCATGGTTACAAATACTCCAGGATTGACAATGAATTGGATTGGTGTACCTTCTTGATACGTTGGAAGCAAGAAATTCGGGACGTATAATGGTCCATATAAAGCTTCATCATAAGAACGATCAATGAGTGCTCTTACGTCATCATCAAATAACATGACGCCACCTAAAAATTGTTCATAATCACCAAAGACATCTAGTGACAATCCAAGTGCCGCATCAGTTGGTACATTTAATGTATACGTGACACCATCAATAAAAACATCTAAAGTGTCTGTTGTTGCAATATTACCTAATAAACTGAATGCTAGATTAAAGTTATCAATCACATCTTGATTGGTAAGTCCTAATTGAATCGCAGCTTCTTGATCAACATCAATAAAAATACGATCTGCACCCACATTAATACCATTATCTGGATCTTCAACACCTTCTATATTGCTCATAATATCGACTAAGTCATTGGCGATACTTTCAAGTGTCAATAAATCATATCCGGATACTTTTGCAGTAATACCCGTTGGACCAAATGCACCAGCAGTTGAATCTTGTGTTGAGACAGCAACTTCTAGTAAATTGTCTTGAGAAATATTGTCTAAGTCTTTAAAATCATAATTTAAAATAAAGTTTTCAATCAGTGCTGCATTGTCTTGCGTAGAATTTGTTCTATCTTCTTTGAGTGTCACAGTCAATGCAAGTGTTTCGCCTGAGCCTTGGGCTTGAGGAGGACCAAAAACAAAGCCACCACCTAAAGTTGCGGATACAGAATCTACATCTCTTAATGCAAGTAAATCAAATGTGAGTTGATCTGCAAATGCTGTTTGATCTGAAAATTCTAAATCTCCTGTAAAATTAATATCTACAGAAATTGTCCCTTCATCTGTTGGTGGAATTAAAATAAACCCTCTCGCAAATACAATAGCAGATGATCCAATGAGTAAAGCTATAATGACTAAAAAAGTAAGCCATTTATATTTTATTGAAAATAACACACTTCTTTTATAGACATTTTTAAATGCTTTAGACGTTTTAGATTCTTCTTTGTTGACTTGATCTTTTAAAAATCGAGAAGCCATAGATGGTACCATTGATAATGCAATCACAAGACTTGCCCCTAACGAATATACAATCGTAAGTGCCATTGGAATAAAGATATCTGCAACAAGGCCTTCAATAAAGAAGATTGGTAAGAATACGGCAGCTGTTGTAATGGTAGATGCAGCAATCGCACCTCCTACTTCTTTCGCACCAACGATGGCAGCTTCAACTTTTGTTTTACCTTCAGATAATAACCTGTAAATATTCTCAATCACAACAACAGAGTTATCTACAAGCATCCCAATACCAAGTGCTAACCCACCCATCGAAATAATGTTGAGTGAAATATTCGATAAAAACATCAATAAGAATGCAGCAACCACTGAAATTGGAATGGCAAGTCCTACAATAATCGTTGGTTTAATATCTCTTAAAAAGATAAATAAAACACCGACTGCAAGTAAACCACCAATGAGTAAGTTTAAAAAGACAGAGTTAATTGAATCTGTAATAAATGCCCCTTGATCAAATAAGACATCATATGACGCATCATAAGGACTATCCTCAATCAAACTGTCTAACTTATTTAAGATACGTGTTGTCACTTCTGTGATCCCAACATCCGATTGTTTTTGGAAAGAGATCTGAATACCTTGTCTTCCATCCACTTTTGAATAACTATCTGTTGCATCATTGACAAATTTGACTGAACTCGATAAATCTTCAAGTGTATACAATACACCATTCTCATACACGATTGGCGTACTTTTTACTTGATCAAGTGTTTCTGGAGCATTTCCTAAGTAAAGTAATCTAATGACACCCTCATCGATAGCTGCTCCAACAAGTCCTTCTGTATTTTGTTCATTAAATGTATTTAAGACATCATCTTGTGTTAATCCTAATGTCTCTAATATTGCTTCATCTAAATTCACTTCTAACACAACATCTGCGGCACCTGTTAAGCTGACATCTGCAACTCCAGGAATACTTTTCAATTCATTTAATATATCTCTGGTAATCCATTCTGTATTTAAAATGAGTGCCTCTTCATCAGAAACCGTTTCATCAAATGTTCGATACATCGTCACATTCATTACTGGTAGTAAATCTGGAGATAATCTCAAAATAGAAGTGTTTCCAACACCTTCTGGAAATGTTAAATTATTAATAATTTCTCTTAATTCAACAGTGACACTATCTAAGTTTGTTCCATCTTGAAATGTCACAAATGAAATTGCAAAGTTTTCATTCGATTGTGATGTCACTGATGAAAAGTTTCCAATCGTTGATACTGCAGCTTCTAAAGGCTCAGAAACAGCACTTTCAATTTCTTCGGGACTCGCACCAGGATACGATGTCACTGTTACTACAAATGGTAAATTTACTTCTGGAAATAATGTTAATGGTAATCTTGTAATCGAAAAGAGTCCTAAAACAATAATAATTAGGACACCCATTAACACTGTAATTGGTCTTTTAACACTATATTTGCTCATAATTGCTCCTTATTTGTGTACATGATAAGTATATCAATAATACCGGTACAATCACTTATGAAAACGTTTGTTTCGATAGTTTTACATATTAAGAAAAAATCAATAAAAAATACGCCCGAAGGCGTATTATTTCGTTTCACCACTAATCGATAATGACTTGACATGAATACTTGGACTACCAAATCCTGATACATCAAATTTAAGGTCATTTGCAAGTGTCACAAGATTGTTCATCACATCAAAGAAATTTCCTGAAACGACAATCATATTGACTGGAAAGGCAATCTTTCCGTTTTCAATTTTAAAGCCACTTGCTTGAAGTGAGAAATCTCCTGATATTGTTTTGACGCCAGCATGTAATCCAACTAAATCGGTAATATAAACGCCATCTTCAATCGTTGCAATCATGTCATCAAATGACAATTCACCAGGTTCTAAATACATGTTTGTTGTACGGATACCGCCACCAAAACTATTACCAGTAGGTTCTTGTTTCATCATTGTCGCCATTTTAAGGTCATTCATAAATCCTTGAAAAACACCATCTTTTATGACATATTTTTTTTGACATGCAACTCCTTCATCATCAAAAGGAATTTGGAAATATGCCTTTTCATGTAATGGAGCATCAATTAAATTAAAGTTTGCTTGAGCAATC
>JALQTF010000067.1 GCA_023264085.1 Acholeplasmataceae bacterium | reverse complement strand
AGGAGGTGGGACGCACCCAGGAAGTGGTCTACCCACGATTTATCAATCTGCGATTATTACATCTCAATATTTAAAAACAAAAAAAGCGTAATTTACGCTTTTTTTGTTTTTAAATATTGAGATGTAATAATCGCAGATTGATAAATCGTGGGTAGACCACTTCCTGGGTGCGTTCCACCCCCTACTAAATATAAATGTTTAAGCTGTTTAAACTTATTTTGCGGTCGCTTATGTAACATTTGATCAAAGCCATGCGTAAGGTTAAACACTGCGCCTTTGTATACATTGAAATCATCTTGCCATTCTTGAGGTGTCAGGATTTGTTCCATTTGAATATGCTTTGTAATATCAATGCCTGTTTTTTCTAAAATGGTCGCATAAACTTGTTTTTTAAGGGTTTCTTGTTCTTTTTTCCAATCAATATTTGCATCTAAATTAGGTACTGGAACCAATATATATAGACTACTATGTCCTTTTGGTGCTAAGGTCTTATCTATTTTAGATGGGTTATGCATATAAAAACTCATATCAGATACATCACTTGATGCTGACATTAATCTTTTTAAATAGCCTTCATAACTTTTAGAGAAAAAGACATTATGATGGTCGAAATCAAATATAGTATCCAACCCTACATACATCATGAATGCAGATACACTATATTTCATTGACTTTATTTTTTGATGGTGATATGTTTTTACTTCTTTGTTTTTTGTCATTGCTAACATACTATACGCAAAGTCCGCATTGAGTACAACATCATCAAATGATTGTTGTAATTGATCACTAATGATGCCTTTGACAGACCGTTTTTCAATCCATAAACGATCGACTTTTGTATTTAAATGTAACTTACCACCATTTTCAACAAATAATTTTGCCATTGTTTCATTGACTTGATTTAAACCTCCTTCAACATGATAAAGACCACCCATGTGTTCTAAATAAGGCAAAATAGTAAAAACTGAAGGAGCTTCAAACGATGCCATTCCTAAATATTTCGCTTGAAATGAAAGTGTATGTATCAAATCATCATGATGTATCAGTTTCGATAAATATTTAAATACCGATTGAAACGGATGTAATACAGGAGCACCTTTTAATACATCTGCACGTAAAAAATGAAAAATATTAGGGAATGGTTTTTGTAGAATTGGCATGACACGCTTAAATTTGATTGTTTGTTTTTGATACCACTTAACATAATCATCTCCCGCACCAGGATAGACAGACTCAAACACTTCTTTTGTTTGATTGATATCAGAAGAAGGTTTTAATATTCGATCATTGAAATACAATGTATAGAGCGGATCTAACGGTGTTAATTGAAGATGTTTATCAAAATCAAGATTAGCTTTTTCAAATACTTCTCTTAAAATGGGTTGATACATGAAAAACGTTGGACCAGAATCAAAATGATAGGGTCCAAATGTCAGTCTTTTTGACCGACCACCAACACGTGGATCTTTTTCATAAATCGTGACTTGATGTCCTTGATTAAGTAAGATAAGTCCTGCTGCAAGTCCTCCTGGACCAGCACCTATAATTGCAATGTTAGACATGTTGTTGAGCCTCTTCAAAAGATTGAATATATTGGCGCATTTCTTCCATTAAAATCATATTGGGTGCACCTTGTAAAACAATGCCATCCAAATACATCAAACTTTTAATAATTGGAAACATGCCTTTTTCAAATGTCATCCCTGATAACACACCTAACCTTATTGTATACATCATTTGTTTCGTTAAACTTACCTCACTCACCGTTTTATGTGGAAAGTCTCTGTATAAGTCTAATAACTTAGATTCAAATTGTTGATATTTTTTACCAGATATCGAAACAGATGCCATGTCATTTAATTTTTCTGCACAAAGTTTAAAATCATATCTGGATAATGCCTTCATAAATTCAAATAAACCTTGTTGAATACGTGTGGACACGTGGCTGAGTGCACCTGTGTCGACAAGTGTATGGAAACCTTCTTTAAAAATAATATTACCTGGATGAATATCTCCGTGAAAGGTACCTACAATAAACATGTAAAAGCCATGCCATCTAAAAATATCTAACATATCTTGTTGAGATAGCTTTTGCTCCCTTAATAATTGATCTACTGGCGTACCTTCAATAAATTTAGATACAAGTACATATTTACTTGATAATGCTTCTGTATACTCTGGAAATTGTATTGTCGAAAAGTCAAATGTATTTTCATATTGTGCTTTTATTTGTTTAAGTATTTGTGTATGTTTGATTTCTGTTGTTAGATCAAGTTCTGCGAGTGTATATGATTCAATGTGTTCAAGTACACCTAATGGATCAGCAACTTTATGAAGTTTCGGATAAAAGAAAGTTATTAAAGCGATGAAACGTTTAAATGCACGCACATC
>JALQTF010000025.1 GCA_023264085.1 Acholeplasmataceae bacterium | reverse complement strand
ATTAACTTCTACACCAACAGTATTTACATTTGATTATTTACATACAGGTGCAGATGTAGAAACTCGTTTAGAATTTTTATTAGGTAATGCTGGTGCAGGTAAAGTAATTTTAGACAATGTAGTTATATATGTTGTTGAAACTCCTTCAGTGCCTGATTTATTCATATCAGAATACATTGAAGGTTCATCAAATAACAAAGCTCTAGAATTGTACAACCCTACTAATGGAGATCTCGATCTATCAAATTATCGAGTATTAGTGTACTCAAATGGTGCAACTGAAACTACAAATATCACTGCATTATCTGGTACTTTAGCTTCTGGTGAAGTTTTCGTAATATATAATAGTTCAGCAGTTGCAGAAATTATTGCTGAAGGTGATCTTGCTGGTTCAGCAACTTACTATAATGGTGATGACACTGTCGTTCTTGAAAAAACTACTGATGGTGGAACGACTTGGGTTGCAATTGATGTATTTGGTGTTTTAGGTGAAGATCCAGGTTCAAGTTGGGCTGTTGGAGATGGTTTCACTAATGAATACACACTGGTAAGAAAAACAGGAATTACTTCTGGTTCTACAGTTTGGGATCCAACTGAATGGATAGTATATCCACAAGATACATTTGATAATCTTGGTTCTCATACAGCTTAAGAGGTAATCAATGAAAAAAATACTAACAATTATAACGGTACTCATACTAACTGCAACATTAGTTGCTTGTGGTGAGACTGGTGATGGTGGTGGCGGTGGAACTCAACAAATCGAGTTAACATACGCGGACTGGGCAAACCAAGAACTCAACCAACAACTGATTGATGCATTCATGGAAGAATATCCTAATATTCGAGTCATTTTAAGAACGGATATTACTGGTTCAGGTGATGCATTTACAGGAAACTTAGTTACTGCTGCACAAGCGGGATTGCTTCCAGATGTTTTTGCAACAGATAATGTACCAACTGTCGTAAATGCAGGACTTACATTAGATGTTGCTCAATACTGGGATCAAGATGAAGATGCGCAACTAGTATACGAAAACATCGCTGCAACAGGAGTTTATGATGGTAAACGTTTTGCAGTACCATCATTCCAATTCTTAAAAGGAATTATGATTAATTTAGATATCTTTGAAGATGCGAACTTAACAACTGTTGAAGGTGAATATCGTATAGATAATGACGGATATCCTGTAAAAGATTGGACATTTGAAGAATTTGTCAATATTGCATCAGCAATAAAAGACTTTGATCCAAATGATTACCAAAGTGGATATGTACTCGGATTAGATACTTGGTATGGAACACCTGATTTCCAACAAGTGTGGCCAATGATGGATGATGCAGCTGTAGGATACGATACATTTGATGGTGAACAATTTAATTATTCAACATCAGATAGTTGGAAAGATGCACTTACTGCAAAAATCGAAATGCATGCGCTCACAGATGGTACGACAACACGTTTTGATGCAGAATTTTTAGAAGCAAATTCTGACTTGGCAATTTATCATATCCAAAATGGTACTGCTGCTATGGATATCGAAGGTTCTTGGCAATTTTGGGTATTAAATGATGCAAAAGAAAATGGTATCAATTTAGGATTCTGGCCTTATCCACAAGGATCTGCCGGATTCTTCCCACCAACGATCTTAGATTATTTAGCAGTTTCATCTGAAACTGAATTCCCTGAAGAAGCATTCTTACTTGCGAAGTGGATGAGTTTTGGTAAAGCAGGTTATAGTGCAAGATTAGATATTCTTGAAGCCAATAATGCTATTGCTGAAGCGAATGGTGATTATCCTACTTATTTAGATCGTTTTCCAATAGCTGACTATCCTGATGTTTGGGATAGAGTCGATGGTTTTGTATCTGATATAGAAGGTATTGACTATATTTTAGATAATATTGAAAATGCGAAACCAGACTTAGATAAATGGTTACCAGGCTATAAAGATTTCTGGAGCTGGGTATTTGATCCAGAAAATCCTTACAACTTTGATGCACTAGTCGTTGCTGGTGCATCATCAGTACCTACTTGGGCAACTGAGTGGGAAAGAAAAATCAATGAAATTGTTCAAACTGCATTAGAAACTTTAGGACAACCGCCTGTTGAAGAATAATTAATAAGATTGTTAATCAAGAGGGAGATGGAATCATTCTCCCTCTTGGTTCACTTTTTAGAGGTGAGATATTTGAAAACACGTTTAAATGCATTCATTCAATTTTTATCTGTGAAAAAAATCGTTGGATCTTCAATTGTATTGTTGCTGGTCCTTTTTGTTGTTTTATCTTTTTTTCAAAGACAAAAATTAGATGATATTGTTGATACATCGACACTCATTTCAAGTGATGTCTCTTTTACTTCAACTCAATATAATTTACCTCTATACCGTAATTGGATTGAAACAAAAACAAATCAACCTATTTTTTCTGAAGCTATTGATCTTGATCTCAATCAATATTCAGGTCAAGTTGTTTTTGACACATTTGAAGATTACTCAGATGTCTTAGAAAATGATGATTTTGATCAAAGTTATTTAATTGATTACGAACAAGATTTAGAAGTTAGATTCAGTAATATACAAGAATCAGGCTTATATTATTTAGATATTACTTATTTGCTTGTTGATAATAATGTAGATGCTGTACAGTATCAACTAAAAATAAATGGTACTTCACCATTTTTTGAAGCTCAAACACTTATCTTACCGTCTTCATGGATATTTGAACAAGAAACATTTACATTAGATCGATATAATAATGATATTCAACCTCGTTCCATTAAAGAGGTTACGTGGCAAAACACAATCATAAAAGATTACAAAGGGATGTATGTAGATCCATATTTAGTTTTTTTATCAAAAGATGATGTTTTATCATTGTCTTATGTCAATAGTCGTTTTTTAGTATCTTCGGTTTCATTAGTGCAATATGAAGCTCCTGAATCTTATGAAACATTTATGAATACACATGCATCGACCCCAATCATTGATGATGTAATCGTTCAAGTCTCTGCAAGAGAAATGGCACTTAGGAATGATCCATCGATTCGACTAAGAGTTGAACAAGATCCTTCAAATTTATATTATGATACACAACAATTAAGATTAAATACGATTTTTGGTGATTCATGGGAGTCTGGTGGTCAGCAAATTTCTTATAACATAGAAGTAGAACAAGCTGGATTATATAGACTGTCTTTTAAGTATCGTCAATATTTATTAAAAGATTTACCGGTATTTAGAAATATTTACGTCAATGGTGCACTTCAATATGAAGAAATGCTAAATGTCGCATTTCCTCATACAATGTCTTTTATTAATCGTACATTAAAAAAAGATGATGATACACCGTATTATGCATATTTAAACGCTGGTATAAACACCATTACTTTAGAAGCAACGAGTGAACCTTATGCACAATCTATAGAGAATCTAAAGTATATTATGAATGAGATTCAAGAGCTTTCACTCTCAATTAAGCGTTACACTAGTGGCGCAACGGATCGTTATCGTGATTGGGATGTGGAATTATATTTCCCAAATGCAGTCTCCGATATTAGAAGTTGGGTTTCGATTTTGGAATCCATGTATGACGAGCTTTTAAGTGTAGGATCTGATAATAATCCATCTGAAATCGCAAATATAAAAGTGTCTATTAATCGATTGAATGATATTGCAGATGATATTAATAGTCTTCCTTCTAGAATGGTACAATTTTCAGATGGTGATTCTTCAGTCAATCAAATGTTAGGTCAAATTGCATCACAATTGATGCGATCTAATTTAGAACTTGAACGAACAATGATTCATGGAGATGTATCTTTACCAAGACCTTATGCGACGATTTTTACATCTATTTTTGAGGGTACAAAACGTCTTATTTTATCATTTATTAATAATCCATATTCAGTAAATAATTCTGATGAAGACTTAAATGTATGGGTGAATTACCCAAGACAATACATTGAAATTATGCAAATTATGATTGATCAGTCATATTCTGGTAACAGAAAAGTGACCCTTTCTCAAATGCCTGATCAAAATAAGTTAATTTTATCGAATACATCAGGTAAAGCACCTGATGTAGCCATTGGTGTAGATCATTGGATTCCTTACGAATTTTCTATTCGAGGGGCTTCTGTTGATTTAAGACAGTTTGATGGCTATGAAGAAGTTGTATCAAGATTTTCTAAAGGTGCAATGATTCCATATGCATTTGAAGAAGGCATGTATGGGTTACCGTCAACTCAAAATTTCTGGGTGACATTTTATCGTAATGATATTTTAACAAGTATTGGTGCAGAAGATGTTCCTGAAACATGGGATGACGTGATTGATATACTGCCTTTATTGCAAAGTTATGGTCTCAATTATTTTGTTCCACTTGCCCAGTTTTCGGGTTTAAAACCTTTTGTTGCAACCATCCCTTATGTGTATCAATTCGGAGGCAATTTATATACTGAATCAGGCATGCAAACTGGGATTAATTCAACAGAAACACTTGAAGGTATGGAACTTATGAGTGAGTTATTTACCTTATATAATGTTCCTAAATTTGTAGGTAATTTCTTTAATAGTTTTAGATACGGTACCTTACCAATCGGTATAGGTGATTTAGCAACATATATTTTACTCAATAGTGCAGCAGATGAACTTGATGGTTTATGGTCTATGGCACCACATCCTGGTGTGTTAGATCCTGAAACAAATACAATCAATCGTTATGCATCTGTAGGTGCACAATCCAATATGATTTTATCTCAGTCTAAGTATCAAGAAGAAGCTTGGGACTTTTTAGATTGGTGGTCATCCACAGAAGTCCAAGCAGAATTTGCATTAACCTTGTTATCAACTTACGGAAAACAATATTTTTGGAATACTGCAAACTTGGAAGCATTTGATTTAATTCCAATGCCTAGACAGCATAAAGAAGTGATCAAGGCGCAATGGGAATACGCAATTGAAGCACCTCGTATACCTGGTAGTTATATGGTAGAAAGAGAAATGAGTAATGCTTGGACTAATATTGTTTTCAATGATGTCAATCCTAGACAAGCATTAGATGAAGCTGTGCGTATCGCAAACAGAGAAATATTATATAAGATGGCAGAATTTGGATATGTCATTAATGGTGAACCAATTAAAGACTACATTGTACCATCAATAGATAATATTGATCAGTGGTTAAAGGAGCATCAACATGATTAAGCGAATGAACAGACCTGCTTGGTTTATTGTTCCTTATTGGAGTTTATTTTTAGTTTTTATTATATTGCCTGTTATTGCAGCAATATTTTTGAGTTTCACCTATTTTAATGCGATTGAAACACCACGCTTTGTTGGAATTAACAACTACATAGAGTTAATTACCACTGATACTGTTTTCATGCAATATGTCTTATCAAATACTTTAAGATTTGCACTAATCGTAGGTCCGTTTGGATATATCATGGCATTTTTACTCGCATGGATGCTCGCGCAAATATCAGCGATACCTAGAACGATTTTAGCAATCATTTTATATTCACCATCCTTAACACTAGGTGTTGCAATGGCTGCGATGTGGCGCATTATATTCTCTGGGGATGCCAATGGATATTTAAATGCGATTTTATTATCTAATAATTTAATTTTAGAACCACTGCAATTTTTGCAATCCCCTGAATATTTAATGACCATCATGATCGTTGTTTCGTTGTGGAGTTCCATGGGTGTTGGCTTTTTAGCGATGCTTGCAGGTGTCTTAAATATTGATCAAACACTTTATGAAGCTGCATATGTGGATGGTATCAAAAACAGAACACAAGAAATCTTATACATTACCTTACCATCCATGAAACCACAATTATTATTTGGTGCCGTGATGGCAGTTGTGTCAACGTTTCAAGCAGGTATGATTGGTGTTCAACTTGCAGGTTCCAATCCAACACCGCAATATGCTGGACAACTCATTGTCAATCATATAGAAGATTTTGGTTTCATACGTTATATGATGGGATATGCAGCAGCAGTATCCGTTGTGTTACTCATTATTGTGTATGTTATATCAAAAGTAACATTTAAAGCACTTGGAGATAAATCATGAAAAAAAGATACTCTAAATTTCAAGGGATGAAAATTAATCCAAGTCGATTTCATCCAAGTCAATTACCATTTTATTCATTTTTAGTGCCATTTTCACTATTAATGTTACTTCCGATCATCTTTATTTTTAATCATGCGTTTAAACCGATTGGTGAGTTATTTGCCTTTCCACCTAGGTTTTTTGTAAGACAACCAACCTTTGATAATTTTGTTGAACTTGCACGTATTACATCATCATCTGGAGTCCCTTTTTCTAGATATATCGTGAATAGTTTAATTGTGACCATTATTGGTGTGTCTTTTTCAATTCTTATTACAAGTTTATCTGCTTATGGACTATCAAAACTCAAATTCAAAGGTAAAAAACTTCTATTTGAAATCAATACTCTAGCACTTATGTTTGTTCCGATAGCAGTACAAATTCCAAGATATTTAATTATTGCAAGAGCAGGATTAATTGATACGTATTTGGGACATATTTTACCTGTTGTCATACTTCCTGTTGCGATGTTTTTATTAAAACAATTTATCGACCAAACACCGAATGAGCTCATCGAATCCGCTAAAATTGATGGTGCATCAGAAATGGAAATATTTTTCAAAATTATATTCCCTATTATTTTACCTGCAATTGCAACTGTAGGGATTTTGTCATTCCAAGTGTTATGGAATGACACATCCACATCGATTTTATATATTGATGATGAGTCTAAACGTACACTTGCATTTTTTATGATGAGTTTAACATCTCTTCAAGGTAATACCGTTGCAGGCCAAGGAATGGCTGCTGCAGCATCACTTATTATGTTTATACCAAATCTCGTATTATTCATATTCTTACAAAGTCGTGTGATGAATACCATGGCACATTCAGGTATTAAATAATGAAAAAGATACTCATTGTTTTATTCATGTTGATGGCATTGCCATTGTTCGCGATAAAGGCCAACGGTGTGCCTTATATTACATTTACCTATTCATCAACGAACGGGCGTTTTGTCTATACACAAGATGCATATATACCTTTATCTAGAACAGAAACATTTGGATCTTTTACACTTGATAATCCGCAAGATATTACTTTTGATGAGAATGACATTATGTATATCGCAGATCGCGATTTAGGTGTGGTGATTGTGTATGATGAAGAAAATCAAGTTACACAAGTCATTGGAGAAGGTATTTTAGAAGGACCGACAGGTGTTCATATTGGATTTGATGGGAACGTTTATGTTGCTGACTTTATTACTAAAAAGGCATATCAATTTTCAAAAAATAATCAAGATCAATATGACTTAGTTGCAACATATGAAAAACCTTTAAATTCTCCATTTTTTACAGATGAGGATCCGTTTGATCCTACTAAGATAACAACAGATAATGCAAATAATGTGTATGTATTACTTGCAGGAAATGTTAATGGTCTTGCACAATACAAAAATGATGGTACATTTTTTGGTTACTTTGGTGGAAATAGTATTCCAGCGTCTTGGCAAAATACTGTGACGTTTTTATTTTTTGATGAAGCAACAAGACGAAATTTATTTCAAATCATTCCTGATCCTGTTTATAATTTAGCAACTGATCAAGATGGACTTATTTTAACGACAACGAAGGGTCTAGATGGATATTTGAAACTTAATATTGCAAATTTTGTATTAAATCAATCTGTTTGGGGTTTTGATAATAACGAAGATATATATGTAGGTCCTTATGAGACTATTTTTGCAGTCACGAGTGAAGGATATATCGTGGAATATGGTCCTGATGGAAGTGTGTTATTTATTTTTAGTGGTACTGATACGTCTGGTATTCAAGGATTATTTCAAAATCCTACTGGGATTGCGGTCAACTCTAAGAGTCAAATTTATGTTATTGATGATCAAACATCCTCACTTCAAATTTTTGTACCAACGTCTTTTGCCAATCTCGTACATAATGCAATTGCGTTATATCAAGATGGACGTTATGTAGAAGCATTAGAACCTTGGCAAAAAGTATTAGAACAAAATGCATTATTTGATCTTGCGAATAGAGGTCTTGGAGATGCATATTTTGCACAAATGAATTATGAAGAAGCATTGTATTATTATGAAATTGCTAGAAATAGACAAGGATATAGTGATGCATTTTGGGAAGTAAGAAATGATGTCTTATTAAACTCAGGGACATTCATTGTTGTTGCCTTATTTGGATTACTAGTGTTATCGATTGGTGGCAAATATTTAAAACTCAATGATATTTTACTTAAACCAATACATCTACTTAATGACAAGACTAAAGATATTAAACTTATTAAAGAATTGAAGTTTGGCTTTTATGTTATGACGCATCCAGTGGATGGATATTACGGTATTAAACGTGAAAATAAGGCAAGTTATTTATCTGCAACCATTTATTTATTCATCTTTTTCTTCATGTATTTGATTTTTATCTTTGAAACGAATTTCTTGTTTAATCCACTCATTCGTTCTCAAATTGATATTTTTGAACAAGTGATATCGATTTTTTTACCATTCTTATTATTCGTGTTAGCAAATTACTTAGTATGTTCGATTCGAGATGGAGAAGGATCGTTTAAAGATGTATATATCGCAACAGCTTATAGTTTACTACCAGCAATCATTGGACTACCTTTGATTACATTACTGTCACAAGCACTTACATTAAATGAAGCATTCTTATTTGATTTCGGTATGATTATCATGTATGTACTTACAGGTTTTTACTTGGTGATGACCGTTAAAGAAATTCATTATTATGAAATGAAAGCAACTGTAGGCAATATCTTAATTACGCTCTTTACTGCAATTATGATTTTAGTCGTTGTCTTTATTGTATATTTATTACTTGGTGAAGTGGTTCAATTATTCTTAGACATCATTCGGGAGGTAACAGTTCGTGGTTAATTTATTAAAACTTATAACAATTGTTTCTTTAACCTCCATGATGAGTGTGTTTCATATTGTGGAAGTTCAGGATGTATCAACATATGAATATGATGACATGATGATGGATGATAATATGTTATCCAGTAATCGATTTACACAACCAGATACATATGATGCAACACAGATTGATGATTTTACGCAATTGTATCAAATTGATTACACAGAAGAAGCACGAGATGCATTAGGCTATCGTTATTCTATTGAAAATGATCGATATATTTTATATTTTGAACCAATGAGTTTTTCTGTTTTACTATATGATAAAGTCAATGACTATATGATGAGTTCACGTGCTGAATTTCAAGGTATTTCTGGGGAAAGAGAAAACAATACTGCCACACGTAATTTACTCAATAGCGGTTTATGGTTGTCCTATGTCAGAAAAGCAAATGTGTCAAGAGCGACAGAAACAACGGTGTCATTGTATGAACTTGCAGATGTTGATTATGTGAATAATGGCTCTGTGAATGATACACAAACGCAACTCTCTACATTTCAAATTGTGGATGGCAGTTATGATGAAGATGAAGTGAATGTATCCGTTTTAGAGACCAATCAAACGCTGATAGCGACAGTCAATGCATATGCAATTGATATTTCTTTAAATATCCATTTATCTTTAAATGATCGAGGGCTTGAAGTCTATATACCTTCAGAAGACATTGTAGAATCAGGTGATATTTATGGCTTAACATCCATTAGTGTGTTTCCATATTTTGGATCTGTAAGAGAAAATCTCGCACCTGGGTATATGCTGATTCCTGATCAAGTCGGAAGTCTTATTCGATTTGAACAACCAATTGAATCCACAATTAGAGCATTATTTTATGGTGGAGATCAGGGGATTAACGATAATTCTCGTGCATATTTATCCTTGCCTGTGGTTGGGATGGTGCATCATGTCGATCATCAAGGTTTTTATGTGAGTGTAGATGAAGGGGCCGAACTTTCTGAATTAGAAGCTGTTTTTTGGTCTTCAAGAACACGTTATTATAGAACACAACTGAATTTCACGGTACGTCCAATTTATAAGGCGATTATTAATGCTGCTGGAGATGGTCGTGATCAAATACCAGAATCATTAACAAATAAAGATTATAAAGCAACGTATGTGATGTTAGGTGATAATGCGAATTATGTCGGCATCGCAAACGATTATCAGTCATACTTAGCTGATTCTCAGCAATTGATCAAGCAAACAGTCGATCAAATGCCATTTTTATTACAAGTGCTAATGGGGGACCAAACACCATCCTTTTTAGGGACGACGTATTTAGAAATGACATCTTCAAACGAGGCAGGAGCGATCATTCAAACATTAATTGAACAAGGTGTACAACCAAGCGTCATCAGTTTGTATGGTTGGTCTAGAGATGGTGCCATCAGTCAAACACCTTATCGTATGCGTGATGTGCATCAATTAGATGATTTAGAAGCTTATATAACGTCTTTAAATATCGATGTTTTACGACATCAAGATTATGTGATGAGTAGTGAATTATCTGAACGTGTTGGGTTTAATAGAGATGTTGCTTTAAATTATTCACGTTTAAAAATGACGCAAGTAGAGCGTTCATTAAACAATCAATCGATTGATCAATATGTCTTATATCCTGAAAGTAGTCAATCATTTGCATCTAGTGATGATTTATCTAGCGCATATTTAACGAGTATTGGTCGATTGTTGTATTCATATTATGATCGTGGATTTTATGATCGTATCGATACCAGAAATATTTATACATCTATGTTAGAATCTTATGAAACGTTGATGTTGAATCAACCAAGTTTATATGCACTCAAATATACAGATTATTATACACATATGCCAATCATGCATTCTCAATATTACTTTTATACGGATAATGTGCCATTTGTACCAATCGTATTAAGCGGCATGTTGCCTGTATTTAGTAGTGAGCTCAATTTTAATGCCATTGGTGAAGTGTACCGATTAATGATGTTAGATTTTGGTATGTATCCGAATTATATTGTCACAAAAGAACCAACACAAACGATGCGTTTTACGCGTTCAAATATCTTTTTTACGACACATTTTGATGTTTTTGAGGATGAAATTAATCAAACGTACAATCAATTTAAATTGATTTATGATCAGGTTGGTTTTGAGCAAATCATCGCACGTGATGTCTTAGATTTAGGTGTTGTATTAGTGACTTATGCCAATAATAAAAAATTACTTGTTAATTATACGAATGACAGTTTTACATACATGAATCAAGAAGTTGAAGGATTATCTGCAGAGGTGATCATATGAAACCATTCATTCAGAAAATAGGTGCAAGTTTAAAATCTATAGGACATAAAATTGCGAGATTTTATGATGCAAAAATAGAGCCAATTATCTCAAAAATTGGATATGCACTCACGCATAACCCACTAATTCGCATGGATGATTTAACACTGAGATTATTTGGAATAAAGATTAAAGTTACTAGAAAACGTAGAGATGCCTTTTATGGATATATGTTTATTTCATTGTGGTTAATAGGTCTTTTTATCTTTACATTATATCCGATGTTATATGCCCTTTATTTAAGTTTTTTTGAAGCATATTATAATTTACAAACAGGGATTACAACAACGTTTGTCGGTTTTGACAATTATTTTAATATTTTTAGAAGTCAAACACTAGTCCCACTGTTTGCAAATTACGTGATACGTATGCTTGTATCAGTACCTCTCATTATTGTATTTTCCATTATTATTGCAGTATTGATTAACGTCCCTATGAAAGGGAAAAGCATTTTTAGAACAATTTTCTTTTTACCTGTTATTATTGCAACAGGACCAGTAATTGGTGAACTCACTGCTCAAAACGCAACGACATTGCCTGCCTTAGAAGAAAGTAATGTATTAAATTTTATCTCAGAAAATCTGGGAAGTTTTATTGCTGATCCTATGGTACTATTATTAAATTCTTTATTACTCGTTTTATGGTACGCAGGGATTCCTATTTTGATCTTTTTAGCAGGTCTTCAAAAAATAGATAAGAGTGTTTATGAAGCAGCAGATATTGATGGTGCATCACCTTGGGATCGTTTTTGGAAAATTACATTACCAGGGATTTCAAGTTTAATTAGTGTTGCAGTAATATATATTGTTGTTACCATGAGTTTATTCGTCGAATCTGGTGGAATTTTAGAACTTACAAGGTCTCACATGCTTGTAGGTGCACCAGACTCACAATTTTGGTTTGGATATGGATATGCAGCTGCCATTGCATGGATGTATTTTATTTTCATGGTCATCATTATGACGATTTTTATTCTCTTACTTCGTGGAAGAAAGGAGAATCGATAATATGTCATTAAGAAGACGTTTACTGGGCATGCAATTTACAGACGGACTGGTTTATAAAGGGATTGTATTATTATTGCTGATTAGTTTTTCATACATTTATTTATATCCAATGCTTTTTATGTTAACCAATAGTTTTATGAATGTAGAAGATTTAATTAATCCAGGGGTAAAATGGATACCAACCGTTGTTGAAATTGAAAATTACAGACGTGCAATTGAAGTACTTGAATTACCTTCTGCGATTTTCAGTTCTACAAGTTATGTATTGCGTGTCTCCTTATCCGCAACGATTTCATCTGCATTAATTGGATATGGGTTTGCAACCTTTAATTTTCCATTGAAAAAAGTATTATTTGCATTGATGCTTGCCACCTTTATATTACCGAGTCAAGTAACCATGGTTGCCAATATGCTTATTTTTAGAAATTTAGGCATTATGAGCACTCAGCAATCCATGATTTTGCCAGCGATTTTTGGACAAGGTTATAATGCTGCCATATATATACTTATTTTTTATCAATTTTTTAAAACCATCCCCAGTGTACTTAGAGAATCCGCTGAAATCGATGGTGCAACACCATTTAAAGTATTTTATAAAATCGCATTACCGCTTGCGATCCCTTCATTACTTATTGTCTTTTTATTTAGTTTTGTATGGTACTGGAATGAAACATTCATGACCGGTTTGTATGTAGGTAACCCAGTCACATTACCTTTAAAATTACAATCATTTAGAGCAAGTTATGAAACATTATTTCCACCAGGGTCTTTTGGATCTGAATTAAATGAAGCAATTATGCTTGCTGGAAATATGATGACAATATTACCGTTACTTGTCTTATATTTTCTAGCACAAAGATTTTTTACAGAATCGATTGATAGAACAGGAATTACAGGAGAATAACATGAAGAAGCTACATGTCTTATTTATTACATTCATTACAACCTTCATCCTTTCAAGTTGTGAATCAAACGTACCACCGAATGGTCTTGAACCACTTACTGCCTATGATGGGTGTGAGGTGACAAACTTAGATGGATATGTGTGTGTTTGGGCAGATGAATTTAATGGCGATTCACTAGATGATTCCAAATGGAATGTTGAAGTGAACGGTTTTGGTGGTGGCAATAATGAACTACAATACTACCGCGAAGAAAACGTAAGTGTTGAAAATGGTCATTTACTCATTACTGCAAAAAAAGAATATTTTATGGGGAAAGATTATACATCTGGTCGTATCAATTCCAAATATAAAGGTGAGTTTACTTATGGTAAAGCTGTCATTGCAGCACAAGTACCAGCAGGCAAAGGCACATGGAGTGCCGTGTGGATGTTACCAACGATGAACACATATGGTGGATGGCCACATTCTGGTGAAATCGATATTATGGAGCATGTCGGTTATGATAACAACCGTGTGCATGCATCTACACATACGACAAAGTTTAATCATTTAAATGAAGTGAACCAAGCCATAACATTCTCTAAGACGCTTTATGAAGCTACAACTCAATTAAATATTTATGAATTAGAATGGTCCCCAGGTCGCATGCTAGTGACAGTTAACGGAGAAAGAATTGGCGAATTTAATTTTACACCTGCGTTTAACCAAGACGTCCCTTATGATGATGTTTATCCATTTGACCAAGCTTTTCATTTTGTATTAAATGTTGCAGTTGGTGGTATATGGGGTGGTGTTCAAGGTGTAGATGATTCGATATTTCCAGCAATCATGAAAATAGATTATGTACGTTTTTATCAGCAAGATTATGCAACGATTGATCGTGAAAATCCATCGACACCAGAAGATATTAGAAAAATGACACAACTAACTCAAGGTATTTTTTGGAAACCTTCAACAGATGATACAGCAGTTGAAAAGTATGCAGTATATGTCGATGGAGAATTTTTTGATTATACAAATTTAAATCAATACACATTCGTCAATAGAATTCCATTTAAAGCATTAATGCCTGGAAAAACATATGATATTCAAATTCGTGCGGTTGATTTTACTGGTAGAGAATCTGCGCTAAGTGACACATTTGAATTGACTCTATAAAAATAAAACAAACATCTATATAAGATGTTTGTTTTTTTATCCTTTGGTACCCCCTGTAGGGTTCGAACCTACGACCCACTGATTAAGAGTCAGTTGCTCTACCAACTGAGCTAAGAGGGCTCGTATAGATACAATAACATAACTTCTGAAAACTTGCAATAACATATAATAAATATGCTATAATACTCTCAATGAGGTGAAACATGAATAAATTATCAAAATTAGATAAATTTAATGGCATACTCACATACATTTTATTTTTACTTTCTTTTTGGTATGTCACTTGGACATTATCTGGTACAAGTGTTAATGGGACATTACTTGATGGGATTAAAAATCAGTGGTATTTCACAAACCAAAGTAATACATTGGTTGTCATTGTGGCCATTGCATTTTGGTCAAGATTTGAAGATCAACAATGGTTTAAGTATTTAGCACAAATTGTTCTTGTTAACATTATTATTACAGCGACAGGATATCATTTTATACTGGCACCTGAGAATGTGGACTTTTATGGGCACCTAAGCCATACAATTGTTCCTATTGTATATACGATCTTTTATTTTACAGCAGTAAGAGCGCATTTGAAATTAAAACAATTTTTAATTCTTATTATATATCCAATGGTATATTTAGGACTTGTATTGCTTTTAGGGACGTTTCCACTTGGTGAATATCCTTATCCATTTCTAGATGTAGATGCTAATGGTCTTGCAAATGTATTACGATTTACTTTGTTATTTATGTTTCCAGGATATTCTATTCTCGCATTCATATTAACAGTGATAAAAATTCAACTTGAAAAACGTGTCTTTACAAGCGTGAAATGAGTGAAAAAGAAAAGGAGTTTCTCCTTTTTTTTATGCTATAATATGGCTATGTATACTTACACACTGGTTTTTATAAACATGGCATCTCATATTGTCATGTTAAATCGAAATAAAGCACCTTGGATGGGGATGTGGAATGGCTTGGGTGGTAAAATCCAAGAAGATGAAACACCTAAACAATCGATTCAAAGAGAAATTCAAGAAGAATTAGGCATCCATATTTCAATACATGATATTTTAGATCGTGGTGTTTTAACTTGGAATACGTTTGAAGCACATGGACAAGGCATTCATCTATTTTATGTTGAATTGAATTCTATAGATTTGTCTTTTCCAATTCAAATGGATGAGGGTATCATAGAATTAAAGCATATCGATTGGATAATAGATCCGAATAATAAAGGTGTTGCTCCCAATATTCAATATTTTTTACCCCAATTGATCTCATCTAAAATACATGTACATTGTCATTTTGAAAATGACCAATTAAAAGAAGTGCGTGTTCAAACGTTATGATTTATTATATTGTACCTATTGCTGTAATGTTTTTAGTCTTTAAAATGATTGTGTATTTTATGATGAAAACATTACTTAAAGAGGCGTTTGAAGATCAATATATTTCAAATAAAGAAGTAAAAATCGGTGAAAAAAGATATCATGTTTTTTTTATTTCATGTTCTAAACATGATCAAATAAGAATTAATAGTCATGCATTTATTGAAATTATCAGACCTAATCAAAAGAAAAACCAACTCATACCAGTGAATTTAAAAAGTCATCATATATATATTACATCCAATACAACATCTAACATTCGTCGTGTGATCAATGAAAATGAAGAAGTTTTTTTAACATGTGGTGAAAAAATATTTCAATCGTATGTCATGATGAGAAAACAATTGCAAACTTGTAAGGAACAATTAATATGACAGATACTTTAATTAAAAGACATCCAAACGCACATTACTGTTATGTATGTGGAACTAAACAAGAAGAAGGCTTACATGTTGAGTTTTATGAACTTGCATCTAAACGATTTTTAACGATTTATCATCCGCATAAAGACCATCAAGGATACCCGGAAGTACTGCATGGTGGTGTTGCTGCTGCATTACTTGATGAAGGTATGGCCAGAGTATATCAAGTATACTACGATGATCCGTGGGGAATGACGATTGATTTAAATATACGATATATAAAACAAATGCCAATGGATCAAACACTCTATGTTGTTTCAGAACTCACTAAAGATCGTTCTAGAATGTATGAAGTTCAAGGCTATATTACAAATGGTACTGAAATTTATGCTAAAGCAACGGCATCCTATATTAAAGTGTCCGTATATGAAAAGTTAAAAACTTTAGGATATCACACATCAGATGAACCTTTTCCGATGCAAACGATTGAGCTACCAGAATGAGTGTTTTAGAAGCAAAAGATATTGCATTTTCATATGATCACAATCATTTATTTGAAGACGCAAACATGCGTTTATTTCAAGATGATCATGCAGTACTCGTTGGTCCTAATGGACATGGAAAAACAACATTTTTGAAGTTTTTAGCCAAAGAACTTTCTCCTAATAAAGGTAGCATCAGTTGGTTGCCACATGTAAAAGTAGGCTATTTAGATCAATTTTTATCCCTTGATGATGATCAATCCGTTGAAACATATTTACATGATGTATTTGAACATTTATTTCAATTAGAATTAAAAATGATGAAACTATATGAAGATGCATCTACATCAGATCAAGCAATGACATTGATCAACCATGCATCAGATATTCAAGACATCTTAGAAAAAGAACATTTTTATCAGTTTAAATCAAAAGTAGATAATATGGTTCAAGGATTAGGGTTATCTTTACATGTGTTAAAACAACCCATTTCATATTTATCTGGTGGTATGAAAGTAAAAGTGATGCTAGCAAAACTTTTATTACAAGATGTGGATGTGTTGTTGTTAGATGAACCCACGAATTTTCTTGATAAAAAGCATATTGAGTTTTTAATACAATATTTGAATCAATTTAAAGGTGCATTTTTAGTGATTTCTCATGATGTGTACTTTTTATCAAGCATTGCAAAAACAGTATTTTCAATCGAAGGTAAAAAAATAGAAAAATACAAAGGATCCTTTGACTTTTATTTAAGTCAAAAAGAATTACGTCATGCACAAGCTGAAAAAGCTTTTAAAGAACAGCAACAAATGATTAAAAAAGAAGAAACATTCATTCAAAAAAACTTAACACGAGCATCGACTACCAAGCGTGCACAATCAAGACGTAAAAAACTAGAGAAATTAGTTAAATTAGAAAAACCTCATGTTAAGCGTACGTATCATTTTGACTTTCCTTATGCACATCGTACTGGTGATGTGGTGATACAAACACATGATTTATTGATTGGATATAATGAACCGTTGTTAGATCCCCTTAATATGGAAATTAGGCGTGGTCAAAAAGTAGCATTAATCGGAAAAAATGGTATTGGTAAAACAACATTAATCAAAACGCTATTAAATGAAAAATCCGCATTAGGTGGTGATTTTAGTCTTATCGATACTGTTAAAATAGCCTACTATTCTCAAGTTGAGTCATATGATGATTATGAAACGGCCTATCGTTTTTTTAGAGGTTTTTATCAAGATGTTGAAGATAAATTTATATATCAACAATTAGGAAGTTATGGCCTTGATTATGACAAATGTCATCGTCCACTTAAGACTCTATCAGGTGGTGAGCAATCGAAAGTGCGCCTAGCGGTATTGAAAAAACAACCCTCAAATTTACTCATACTAGACGAACCAACAAATCACTTAGATGACGCAGCAAAAGATGCTCTGATAGAGGCGTTACAGGAATATCAAGGGACACTCATATTGGTCACACATGAAACGTATTTTTATGAAGCAATTTGTGATGATGTGATAGAATTATATGCGTAATAGGAGACAAATATGACAGTATTTCAAACAGTTGTAGGCGATGTATCAATGATGACAATTGAAAATGATTTTTTAAAAGCAGATATCCTTTCATATGGTGCTTCTATTTTTCATTTGTTTGTAAAAAGGAATGATGAATGGATTGAAGTATCTGTTCAACCCAATGATATTAACGAATTTATAACATCTGATTTTTATTATGGTAAAACAGTAGGACGTGCTGCTGGAAGATTATTTTATCCAGGTTATACCATAGATCAAATCGAATATTTATTTGGAGAAGAAGAGAACCCAGCTTTATTGCACGGAGGTCCAAATGGATTTTCATTTAAACACTTTGATGTGGTGTCTTTTGATGCGCATCATGTTACATTAAAAGCAACATCCTATGAAGATGAAGGGCCGTTTGATGGTGAATTAACATTACATACGACGTATCGTTTAGATAATCAAGCGTTTCATATATCTTATGAAGCGCATACTACCGCACCAACTATTTGTAATATCACCAATCATGTATATTTAAATGTATCCACACAATCAACAATTGATCACCAGTTTATAAAAATAGATGCAATGAAATATTTAAATATTGATGAAGCAAATAAAATTATTTCTGTTGAAGATATAAACGTACCTTTTGATTTCAATCAAGGTAAGTATTTTAAAGATGCACTTAATGATATGGCATCGACATCATTTAACGGTTATGATCATACATTTATTTTTAATCCATCGAAAAAACCACAAATGGAAGTGACATCGGATGTCATGACAATGAAGCTTTTTACGACCAATCCAGCAGTCGTACTTTATACCCACAATAAACCATCACCACATGCTTTGCGCACTTTAAAAGCAAATCAAAATAAACATGCAGCATTTACAATAGAAACACAATATGAACCTGGTGGTATTCAATTTGAAGGCTTAAATGATGCAATTTTAAGACCTGGTGAAACCTATAAAGAAACAACAACGTTAGTATTTGAAACAAAATAATGAATATTAGAGATTTTACAATTGTATTTATCATGGTTTTATGTTAATATAATGAAGTATTTAAAGGAGTGAAGCAAATGCGTGAATTAGTAAAACTTGTATGTACTGAATGCGGTGATGAAAACTACCATACTACGAAAAATAAAAAATTACACCCAGATCGTATGGAAGTAAAAAAATATTGCCCAAGATTACGTAAATATACCATTCATAAAGAGAAAAAATAAACGACATCAACGTCGTTTTTTTTTGCCAAAAAATCCCATATTAGCTAAATTTCATCTTATTAAAACATAAAAATAGCAATAAACACTTGACAGTGCCAAACGCATAGTATACAATGATATTGGCACAAGACATAATTGAGTGCTAAAAGAGGTGAAATGATGCTCAGTAGCAGACAAAAACTCATTTTAAAAGCGATTATTGATGAATATGTAAAAACAGCACAGCCAGTAGGTTCTAAGTTTTTAACGCAAGTGCCTTATCTCACCTTTTCAAGTGCAACCCTTCGTTATGATATGGCTGAGCTTGAAACATTAGGATATTTAGAAAAAACACATACTTCAAGTGGTCGTATTCCATCAGAATTAGGATACAAATATTATGTAGATCATCTTGTGACTAGGGACTCAGACGTTCAATCGTCATTTCCTATGATTGATGATTTGCTCAAACAACACCAAATAAAAAGAGATCAAGCAATCGAAGAAGCTGTTAAATTACTTTCAGATTTAACCAATTATACGGCACTCGCAGTAGGACCAACGCATGATTCTCTCACAATTAAAAAAGTTGATTTTATTCCATTAACAGAAACATCTGCAACTTTACTAATTGTAACGAATCAGGGTCATGTTGAACATCAAACGATTTCTATCCCTGATGGTGTCAGTATTACTGATTTAAAAGAAACCATAAAAACACTTGATGAACTTCTTGCAAATAAAGAATTAGATGAAGCATCATCTATACTCAAAGAATCTCTCATGAAACAAGATTTAAAAACATTTATGGATTTCCAAACACAACTGATGGCATCCTTCATAGAGGCGTTTTCAAAATTCAGTGAAGAAAATGTATATTTATCAGGGATGACACGTATGTTTGATCAACCAGAATTTGATAATACTGGCTATATCAAACGATTTGTAGAAATGTTAGATAGACGTGATCTTGTGAAATTAATTGGACAACAAGATGGACTTCAAGTGAGATTTGGCAGTGATATGAAACTGATTCCCATGGAAAATTGCACACTGATCTCAATCCCTTACCAAATCAATGCACAAGAACATGGGACGATCGCAGTTATTGGTCCGAATCGTATGCCTTATGGAAAAGTCATTCCACTGCTTGAATACATCGCATTAAATATTGGAAAATTATATAAAAAATAGAGGATAAATATGGAAGACAAGACAACAAAAGATGCTGAAAAAGTAGAGAAACAACCTAAGAAAAAACCAACATCTAAAGATAAAATAGAAGCTTTAGAAAAAGAAGTATCAGAACTAAAAGATAAAAATCTTCGAGTCGTTGCTGAATACGAAAATGCGAGAAAAAGAATTGAAACACAGCGTATACAAGACCGAAAATATGCGTCTAAATATTTAATTGATCAATTATTAACACCTTTATCTCAACTCGATAAAATCGTAGAGTTAGAAACTGATGATGAAAAATTAAAAAACTTTCTGATCGGATTTAAGATGATTAAAGATCAAATCTTTAAAACTCTTGAAGCAGATGGTTTAAAAGAGATAGACGCTTTAAACAAACCTTTTGATCCTAATTTCCATGAAGCAATGGAAAAAGTACATGATCAAAATCTAGAAAATGGTATTAACGTAGCCGTGATCAATAAAGGCTATATGTATAAAGAACAATTATTAAAACCGGCAACGGTAAAAGTCAATGAATGGAGTGAAGACAATGGCGAAAACAAATAAAATTATTGGTATCGATTTAGGTACAACAAATTCATGCGTAAGCGTGATGGAAGGTGGCGAAGCAAAAGTCATCGCGAATGCAGAGGGTGGACGTACAACACCATCTGTTGTAGCATTTAAAGGCGAAGATATTTCTGTTGGTGAAGTTGCTAAAAGACAAGCAATCACAAATCCTAATACAGTGATATCAATTAAGAGACACATGGGTGAAGGTGATTATCGCGTCAATATTAATGACAAGAAATATACCCCACAAGAAATTTCAGCAATGATCTTAAAAAACTTAAAGAAAACGGCTGAAGATTATTTAGGTGCTGAAGTATCACAAGCAGTCATTACAGTACCAGCTTACTTTAATGATGCACAAAGACAAGCAACAAAAGATGCAGGTAAGATTGCAGGACTTGAAGTTAAACGTATTATTAACGAACCAACTGCAGCAGCGCTTGCGTATGGTATTGATAAAGTTGATAAAGAACAAACCATTTT
>JALQTF010000076.1 GCA_023264085.1 Acholeplasmataceae bacterium | reverse complement strand
TTTAATGCTTAACGATGATGCAAAAAATTTGAAGGCTTACATAAGCCAATCCACTTCAATAAAATAGATTAAAGAGCCTTGTATGGCTCTTTTTTATTTATGTAAATTTTTTATCAAATGTCTTTTTTTTTCGTTTTCTTGTTGATATAATACTTCTCACAAGGAGGGATATTTGATGGAACATTTGAAACTTCAACGACATATTTTATGCATCGATTTAAAAAGTTTTTATGCATCTGTTGAATGTAGTCTTCTTGGTGTGGATCCATTTAAAACACCTCTTGTTGTTGCAGATCCAACACGTGGTGGTGGTTCTGTTGTACTTGCTGTGACACCCTATTTAAAAGCACTCGGTGTACCAAACAGGTGTCGCGTAAAAGATTTACCTGTCCATCTTAATATTCAAATTCAACGTCCACGTATGAAAACATATATGCGTTTTGCTAAAGATATCATTGCCATTTATTTACGCTATGTCAGTGATGAAGATATGCATGTGTATTCTATTGATGAAGTGTTTTTAGATCTTACCAATTATTTAACGCTTTACCAAAGAACACCATTTGATATTGCCAAAAACATTCTTAAAGATATTTTAGATGAAACACATATTACAGCAACTTGTGGTATCGGAAGAAATATGTTGATGGCAAAGCTTGCACTCGATATTGATGCCAAACATGATCCAGAATATATTGCGTCTTGGGATTATGATGATATCCCTAAAAAATTATGGACACTCACGCGTTTATCGGATATGTGGGGTATTGGTCCACGCATGGAACGTAACTTATTAAGACTCGGTATAAAAAATGTGTATGATCTTGCGCACAGTCAACCTTCTTTACTTAAACATCATTTTGGTATCATTGGTGAAGAAATGTATTATCATGCCCATGGGATTGATATGAGTCTCATTCAAGATAAGACTTCTTTATTTACGCGACAAAAAAGCTTCGGACAATCCCAAGTACTTTTCAAAGACTATGATGGAAAAAACTTTAAAATTATATTGCGTGAGACAGTGGATGAGGTCGCAAGACGATTGCGCCATGCACGTATGACTGCACAAACCATCGCGTTAGGTGTTGGCTTTAGTAAATCGTATGGTGGGGGATTTGGAAAACAATTCACACTTGAACACCCTACCATGCATGCGGATGTCATTTTTCAAGTATGTGAGATGATTTTTGATGCTGAGTATCAAGATGAACCCATTCGTCGTATTCATGTCAGTGTAACACAATTAAAAAAAGTTTCTTATACACAACTCTCATTATTTGATAATCAAGAACAACGCGATCACAAGCTCACACTTGAATACACCATGGATAAAATTAAAGACACCTATGGTAAAAATAGTATTCACCGTGCCTTAAGTGAATTAGAAGGGTCGACCATTAAAGCACGGAATCATATGGTAGGTGGCCATCATGAGTAACTATATCGATCGTGGTCTTATGAAATGGATGCCTTTTGATGCTTTAAATGGTTTTTCATCGATGATTCAAGACCTCAATAAAACTCTTCTTTTAACACCTGAAAAAATACTTACACAAGATCAATATGATCTGTTGAACTACAATTTGAATGAAGCACTTCATACAAAAAAAGAGATTGTTTTAGTGTATTATAAACATCAAAAATATGTCGAAACCACTGGGTCTATTATCAAAGTAAATCCATATACCAAAACACTACTTCTTTCAACAAAAGAAATGATACCCATCAATCATGTGATATTACTTGAAATCATTTAAAAAACGTGCAATACATGCATGTTTTTTTTATAATACACATAAGGAGTATATATGAAAAAAATCGTTATTACAGGCGTCACCTCAGGTATTGGACGTGCATTATTATTACGCCTTAATCAAGAAGGCCATCATGTGATTGGTGTTGCTCGAAGCAAAGAAAAACTTGAAGCATTAAGACCATTATTAAAAACCCCTTTTGATTTGATACAAGCTGACTTGAGTCAAACAAAAGAGGTCATAAAAGCAGCTCAAAAGATTCAGAAAGAACATGATCACATTGATGTTCTCATTAATAATGCTGCAACTGTTCCCGGTACACTTGTCGTGAGTGAGGAAGGTCATGAAATGCAATTTCAAGTGAATCATTTAGCGGTTGTTACGATGACACATCAATTATTACCGATACTTGAAAAATCAAATGGTCTCGTCATAACAACATCAAGCGATGCACACAAACCAGCAAAATATCGTAAAAATCGTATTCAACGACTCAAAAAATATTCACTTATGGGTGCCTACAGTGAAACAAAATTATACAACTTATTATTCACAAAAGCATTCAATCGTATCGTGGATACCAACATCTTTTCCTGTGCTGTACATCCAGGACTCGTCAATACGGATTTAGGAGGAAAAGATACAAAAGGCATGATGCAAAAGTTCTGGCGATTCTTAGCAAAACGTGGTATCACACCAGAGGCATCGACACAAACGTATGTTGATCTCGTTGAGGGTACACTAAATGGCCATGATTATGTTAGTGATAGAAAGCCAAACAAAGCAACGAAGACAGCCAAAAATGTTGCATTCCAGGATCACTTATGGTCATATACCAATGAACAATTAAATATCAAGTGGAAAACAAAAAAAGCGTAATTTACGCTTTTTTTGTTTTTAAATATTGAGATGTAATAATCGCAGATTCGATCTGCTAACAAACCACCCGTTACTGCAGCAACTTTCAGTTTGGTGATACCTTGCTCGCGTGCAAT
>JALQTF010000034.1 GCA_023264085.1 Acholeplasmataceae bacterium | reverse complement strand
GATTTCTTAAATATTCTACAAGTGTCATATTAAGAAAGTGTGATTGTAAATGTTAATTCTACAAAAGTACCATTAACTTTTCTTAAAACAGTAACTTCATGCGTATCACCAAACGCGGCATCACTGAGTTCAGATGCAATATCTGCAATGGTTGTAATTGTATTACCATTCATACGAATAATTAAGTCATTAATTTCTAAATAATTAATCGCATCTCTTGTTTCATCAAGTCCAATAACTACGACGCCTAATTGATTTTCAGGAATCGCATTAGGATCATTTTCTGGATTTTCTAAGAAAACGGTAGAATCTTGGACGGTGACCCCTAATCTTGGACGTCTTTCAATGTCTGTAAAATCTGTTTCATCGAGTGTCGATAAAAATCTAAAATATATTTCATTTATGTTCAATGAATAGTTCAATCCTTCCGCTGCAATTGAACCAGTTTCTGTTGCAATGGATGGAATTTTTGCGACATTAATACCGATGAATTCACCATTTAAATTAAAAAGTGGACCGCCACTATTTCCAGGATTGAGTTCCGCATCATGCATAATTGCTAAATCATCAATACCATTGTAAGGGAAGGATGCCATTGCAATGACACCTTGTGTGACATAATTAAATTTATTTAAATTCTCAGGCGTCCCAATCGCATAGACATCTTGCCCACGAATAATTTCTATTTTCTCTCCATTGATAGCACGTGAATCGTAGACAACCAGTTGATCCTCAGTTTCAAATTGAACAACTGCAACATCAAGTAAAGCATTCGATGCCACTTTTGTTACAGCAATCTCATCTCTTGTACCCCCAAAATAAATAGACATTTCTCCACCATCTTCAACAACATGTTGATTGGTTATAGCATAATATACATTGCCTTCTTGTTTATAAATAAGTCCTGATCCATGTCCTGTTTCTGTTTTTACAACAATCACAGAAGGAGACACTTCTGCAATCATCTCAATACGCATCGATTCGTATGTAGATGGTGATTCATAAGGAATCACGGATCTTGTATCAAAACATCCTACAAGAAAAATGATGGAAAGAATTGTGATGAGTAATCCTAGCGTTTTTTTCATAATGCCTCCTTAAGGCAACAAAAACAATGTTTTTGCATTTAGAGTTGTGATGTCTTCGACATCAGATTCTGACATGTTTTTAAGTTGGGCAAGTGCTTTTAATATGTATTTTACATTAGCAGGTTGGTTTCTTCTCCCTCTATATGGTTCAGGAGATAAATAAGGACCATCTGTTTCAATGAGTAATTTTTCAATGGGTACATGTGTTGCAATCGCTTTTGCATCTATTGCATTTTTAAAAGTAATAGGACCATCCACACCAATATAAAACCCGAGTGATAAAATTTCATCTGCTTCTTCAAGTGTCCCATTAAAACAATGAAATACACCAGTGACTTGACCTTGATAGGGTTTTAATATATCAATACATTCTCTTACACCAGATCGCGAATGTATAATGAGTGGTTTTTGATATTTTTTAGCAAGTTCTATTTGATTAATAAATACTTCTTTTTGATAGTCTAAATGAAAATCTTCATGAAATAAATCGATGCCGCATTCACCTATTGCAACTACTTTATCTTCTTGAAGCATGGCTTCAATAAAATCTGTTGAAGTGGCTTGCATTTCAAACATATTTTCTGATTCTGAGGGATGAACG
>JALQTF010000033.1 GCA_023264085.1 Acholeplasmataceae bacterium | reverse complement strand
CCATGTCTTTAAGTTCAACAAGGAACTTGCCAACAATTTTCATCATTACTTCTTTAGTTAACTTAGCAAAAGTAATAGAGTTTACTTAAAATGACATGGGTTAAATCCTGCATTGGATAAGACATATCTTGATCATGTTCAGTGATGATGAGTCTGTTGTTTTTTATTGACATGGTTTTCTCTTTAAACTGCCGTGTTTCAATATGTGTAAAAAGAAGTGATAATACAAGTAAAAGTCCATATAAAATGATGGCTGACAGTAAAACAGATAACGTCATGTATCTAAAAAGTTGTTGTTGGAAAATACTTAACACAAGATACGTGAAAACAAATAAGATATCTGCAATTGTAAGAAGTACGATAAGTTTTTCTTTTTTATTCAAAACAGCTGTTTGTATTGGGTTCATGGGGACTCCTTTACCATATTTTATCATATTTTTAAAACTTTGATATTCAAAACTTGACAGCGCTTTCACTAAGGAGTAAAATGAGCTTAGGTATAAACCTAAAAAACAAAAGGAGAAAAAAGAATGCAAAGTATTTCTGTTTCAAGCTTTCAACTCGTTTCACATGTGTTGACGCTAGGATATGCAGCTATGGCGGCATCTTTGATTTTTTTCATCTTAACGATCAAAACCAACTTACCTAAATATAGAATGAGTTCTGTATTAAGTGTTGTCGTTATGGTTTCTGCATTGTTGTTACTATTTGAACAACAAAATCAATGGGTAGAAGCATTTACACTTAACAATGGTGTATATGAATTAACTGGTAACTTCTCTAATGGGTTCAGATATTTAAACTGGCTCATTGACGTACCAATGCTTCTCATCCAAATTTTATTTGTTGTCGGTGTTGCTGGTGCAGCGTTTAAAAAATATTTAACGCAATTTGCAACATTTGGTGTCCTCATGATCTTAACTGGTTATGTTGGTCAATTTTACGAACCAGGTACTGTTGGTGAAGACCTTGTATTATGGTTAGTATGGGGTGCAATTTCTACAGTATTCTATATTTTCGTACTTGTCTTAATTACACGCGTTATCAAAGAAGGTAAAGCAAATATGGCGAAATCTAAAGCATTACCATTATTTGCGTTCATCTTACCATTATTCTATGTATCATGGACAATTTATCCAATTGCATATGTCATGCCACTTCTTAATAACTTTGAATTAGCAATCGCTTCACAACAAGTGTTATATACAATTGCTGATATCTCATCTAAAGTTATTTATGGTGTGATCTTACAATTCGTTTCATCTATTCTTTCACAAGAACAAGGTTACGAAGAAGTATAAAAATAGTATTAAAGTTTTTAAAAGGATGCGAAAGCATCCTTTTTTTATGTAATCGTTTCCGAAATAAAAAATACTTAAAAAACATTGACTTTTTAATAAATCAGTTTTAATATATAAGTATCGGAGGACGATATGAAAGTAAATAAAGTAGTAATTGTCGGTGGTGTTGCCGGTGGTGCAACCACGGCTGCACGCCTACGTCGTAATGATGAGTTTGCAGAGATCATCATGTTTGAACGCGGCGAATACATAAGCTTTGCAAATTGTGGATTACCTTACCATATTGGCGGGGTGATTCCAAGCAGGGATTCCTTAGTAGTACAGACTGTTGAAGACATGTCTAAAAAATTCAATGTTGACATTCGGACTTTTTCTGAAGTCATTGACATTGATAAAGAAAAAAAAGTTGTTACTGTACAAGAGGTCAAATCAGGAAAAACATATACTGAGACATATGATAAACTTGTCATTTCTACAGGCGCACAACCTATTAAACCGCCTATCAAAGGTATCGATGAAGCAAGCAATATCTTTACTTTAAGAAACATTCCGGATATGGATCAAATTATTGCACATATCAAAGAACATAAGCCAAAACGTGCAGTTGTCATTGGTGGTGGGTTTATAGGAATTGAAGTATTAGAAAACTTGCATCACTTAGGCTTACGTGCAACACTTGTTGAAATGGCACCACAAGTCATGGCAATGTTTGACTTTGAAATGGCGCAAATTATTCATCAGCATATCGTAGATCAAGGTGCTGGTTTGATATTAAATGACGGTGTGAAAGCATTTAGCGATGAAGGAAAGAAAATCACACTCACTAGTGGCACTGAACTTCAAAGTGATTTAACGATTTTAGCCATTGGTGTGAAACCTGATAATACATTAGCGAAAAAGACAGGATTAACACTCAATGGACGTGGTGGTATTGATGTTGATGAAAACTTCTTGACATCAGATAAAAATATTTATGCCATTGGCGATGTGATTGATGTTGAACACATTGTTTCTGGTGAAACGATGAGTGTTGCTTTAGCTGGTCCTGCTAACAAACAAGCACGATTTGTTGCTGATCATATATGTGGATCAAAAGAAATATATCCTGGTACAATCGCAACATCTGCAGTTAAAATTTTTGAAAAAAATGCTGCAAGTGTTGGTGTGAATGAAAAAACATTAAAACGATTGAATAAGCCATATAAAGCAATTCATTTACATCCTACTTCGCATGCATCTTATTATCCTGGTGCTGAACCAATTTCAATGAAAGTTATCTTTGATCCAGTAACTGAAGAAATATATGGTGCTCAAGCAATTGGTGGTGAAGGTGTAGATAAACGCATTGATGTTCTTGCAACAGCGATTTTTGGTAAAGTAAAAGTCACGCATTTAAGACATTTAGATCTTGCCTATGCACCGCCATTCTCATCAGCAAAAGATCCAGTGAATATGGTTGGATTTATTGCAGATAATATTCTCAATCAAAAAGTTGAAGTAATAACATGGCAAGAAATGTCAGAACTTGCATCAAAAGGTGCTCGTGTGATAGATATTAGAGAAAAAGCAGAACATCTTATTGAGCATTTACCTGGTAGTGTGAACATTCCATTATCAGAACTACGTCAAAGACTAGATGAAATTCCAAAAGAAGAAGCAATCTATGTGTATTGCCAAGTTGGACAACGTGGATATACAGCTGCAAGATTACTCATGCAACATGGATATCGTGTGAAGAACTTAGATGGTGGATTTAAATCATATAGTTGTGTCTTTGATCATAATGGTTCTGAAGTATGTTTCTCACTGGTAGATGACTTAGGGGATATGGTATTACCTGAAAAAGAAGAACCCATTGTTGTTGATTTTAATACGCAAAAAGTATCCGTATTCTTAGATGCGTGTGGGCTACAATGTCCTGGTCCAATTGTGAAAACCTATGAAGCGATGAAATCCGTGGATGATGGTGAAATCATCGAAGTTAAAGCAACAGATCCTGGATTTTCTAAAGACATTGTTGCATGGGCAGATAAATCAGGGCATACATTTATTAATCTAAAAAAAGAGAATAATATTCAAATCGCGTATATTCAAAAAGGGTCAAAACGTTTCCATAAAGAAGGCTATCAAATGCAACATGTTGGAAACGCATCCACCATGGTCGTCTTTTCTCAAGATTTAGATAAAGCGATTGCTGCGATGATTATTGCAACTGGTGCAAAATCTATGGGGAAAGATGTTACATTATTCTTTACATTTTGGGGACTTAACATTTTAAGAAAAGCCAAATCAAAACGAGTCAAAAAGTCATTCATGGATAAAATGTTTGGTAAAATGATGCCTAAAGGATCTAAAAAGTTACCACTATCGAATATGAATATGTTAGGTATGGGGCCAAAAATGATTCGACGCGTCATGAAAAAGAAAAATGTCGATTCTCTCGAAGTATTACTAGCAAGAGCTCAAGAATTAGGTGTTAAAATTGTTGCTTGTGCAATGTCAATGGACATCATGGGTATTAAAGAAAGTGAACTCATTGAAGGTATTGAATATGCTGGAGTCGCAAGTTATTTAGCAGCTACCGATGAAGCTAATCATAATTTATTTATTTAAAAAGAAACCACTCTGATATCAGAGTGGTTTTTATATGTGTTTTTTGATCATTTTTTGTCTTGAAAAAGCTTCACGTTCTCTTTCTTCAAGTGTATCTTTAATAAATTTAATATCAGTTGTTAATTGAGGTAATACAATTTGATTAAGCGCATTTGCACGTTTTCTTGTTTTACGAATCGCATTTGCTAATCGATACGTTGCATTATCAATCTCAGCCAAAGTCACGATCATTGTACGTAGTTCTAATAATGTTTTATAAGCATAATCAAATTTTGTATTGGTTGCACCAAAACCATATGTCAATCGAATATGCTCAGATTCATGTGTGACTTTCGGAATTTCTACACCCATCACTGAACGATATTTGATGGATAATCCATCATTGACTGGGATCGATTTTGCAATATCTGAGACGATTCCTAATGTGATGTTTGCATCTTGTAATGCTTTATAAGCAGTTTTGAACTTGGTTGTAATGGTTTTTCTTAATTCTTTTACTTCGTTAAGGATAGACATCATTTCACGTACTAAAATATTGCGTTTACGATCCATGAGTTCGTAACCTTTTGTTGCAAGTTTCATACGTGCATTGAGACGCATTAGATTTCCTTTTGTAGGAATGACTTTTCTACTCATCGTATGTGGACCTGAAAGCGCTCAATTGCTTTTTTAGGTTGATAAAATGTGTCTAATGTATCTTTATCTAAGCGTTCTAAGCTATCTTTTGGAAGCAACGATAACAAATCCCATCCTAAATCCAAGGTTTCTTCAATCGAACGATTGGTTTCAAAGCCTTGTGATAAAAAGTGTTTTTCAAACATGTTTCCAAAGATGATATGTGCTTGATCATCTTGTGATAACTCATCTTCACCGATAACAGAGGCAAGATCTTTTGCATCTTGAACCTTAGCATAAGATGCGAATAATTGATTCGTTAAAGCATCATGATCATCTCTAGTATAACCTTTGCCGATACCATCTTTCATCAGTCGTGAAAGTGATGGAAGAATACCAACAGGTGGATAAACACCACTTTGAAATAAATCTCTTGATAATACAATTTGACCTTCAGTAATATAACCCGTCAAATCAGGAATTGGGTGAGTGATATCATCATTTGGCATGGTTAAAATAGGAATTTGTGTCACAGATCCTTCGATATTTTTAATGAGACCAGCACGTTCATATAAAGATGCCAAATCAGAATAGAGATAGCCTGGATATCCTTTTCTTCCAGGTATTTCTCCCTTAGAAGAAGAGAACTCTCTTAACGCTTCACAGTAGGATGTCATATCGCTCATAATCACAAGAATATGCATATTGTGTTTGAATGCAAGATATTCAGCAGCTGATAAAGCAAACCTTGGTGTTAAAATACGTTCTATGATCGGTTCATTAGATACATTGACATACATCGCAACACGATGCATCACACCTGCTTCTAAAAATTGTTTTTTAAAATAGTTTGCAACATCATGTTTGACCCCCATTGCAGCGAAAACAACACCAAATTGCTCCCCTTTTTCTTCGGCAATTTTTGCATGTTTAACAATTTGAACAGCAAGTTCATTGTGTGGTAGTCCAGCACCAGAGAAAATTGGTAATTTTTGACCACGTATTAAAGTTGTAAGTGCATCAATGGATGAGACTCCGGTTTGAATAAAGTTTCTAGGATACATTCTTGATACTGGATTTAATGGCATACCGTTGATGTTTTTATGTTCATCAATAAAAACATCCCCTAAACCATCAATTGGCTTACCGGAACCATTAAATACACGCCCTAATATTTCTTTAGAAAGACCAATTTCAACAGCTTTACCAAGTAATTTTGTGCGGGTATTATGTAAAGACAAATCATGGGTACCATCAAATACTTGAATTGCGATTCTGTCGCCGTTGATATGTACCACGCGTCCATAGCGTGAAGGTTTTCCTTCAACTTGGATTTCTACCATTTCTTCAAAACCAACATCTTTAACATGATCTAAGAAGATTAAGGGGCCATGAATTTCATCTAAACCAACATATTGTTTGATCATCATATCCTCCTTAGTCAATGTTTCTAATAGTGTCTTTGATGAGCTTTATATAGTCATCAAAAGGTACCATGTTTTCGTTTGTTGTATCATATTTCATTTGAATGATGCGTTCAAATAGATGTGACTCTTTTAAAACTTGTATTGATTTTTTTTCTGATACATATACAAGACCTTGTTCGTATAAATGAATAATAACACGCATCATATGAAATTGCTTGATAAGCGGCACATAGGTATCTTCTTTGTGAAATGCATTTTGTTGTAAAAAGCCAATACGAATCACGCGACCAATTTCTATCATGAGTTTTTGATCATCAGGTAGCACATCAGAACCAATAAGTTTTACTATTTCTAATAGTTTTGCTTCTTCAGATAAAATATGAATCATTTTTTGTCTTAATTGATTAAAATCTTCCGCTACATGCTCTCTGTAATAACCATCAAGATCATGTCCATAATCAGAATATGATTCATTCCAATTAATAGCAGCATAGTGTCTTGCATAGGCGAGTTGTTTATCAAGAGCCCAAAATGTTCTAACGAAACGTTTTGTATTTTGTGTCACAGGCTCAGAAAAATCAGCACCTTGTGGTGAAACAGCACCAACGATAGTCACAGACCCACGTGAATGATTCAAAGTTTCTACATAGCCTGCACGCTCATAAAATTGGGAGATTCGACTTGGTAAATATGCCGGGAACCCTTCTTCAGCAGGCATTTCTTCAAGTCTACCGCTAATTTCTCTAAGCGCTTCTGCCCAACGAGAAGTAGAATCTGCCATGAGTGCAACATGGTACCCCATATCTCGGTAATATTCAGCGATCGCAACACCTGTGTAAATGCTAGCTTCTCGAGCAGCAACAGGCATATTTGATGTGTTAGCAATGAGTATGGTACGTTCTAAGAGTGGACGATTTGTTTTGGGATCAATAAGATCGCTGAATTCTTCTAGAACTTGTGTCATTTCATTACCGCGTTCTCCGCATCCAACATATACAATTAAATCCGCATCACACCACTTTGCAAGTTGATGTTGTAACATGGTTTTTCCAGTGCCAAATCCACCAGGAATGGCTGCTGTACCGCCTTTTGCAATTGGAAAAAGTGTATCAATGACACGTTGTCCACTTATAAGAGGTTCATGTGAAATTTGACGAGACACAACTGGTCGAGGCGTTTTTATCGGCCATTTTTGAGTTAAGTTAAGTGTTTCAATCCCTTGATGTGTTTGAATCTCACATAAGGTATCTAGTACACGGTAAGATCCACTTTCTTTAATTTTTAGGATGGTGCCAGAAACATTTGGTGGGATCATTAATTTGTGTTTAAATCCTGATGTTTCAAACAGTTCTCCATAAATCATACCAGGGTTAACGTGATCACCTTTATTCAAAAGAATCGTTACATCCCATGTTTTACTTTGGTCTAAAGGGAACGCTTGACTACCAGATGGTATAAAATGACCATGTTTTGATTCTAATTCTAATAATGGACGTTGAATCCCATCATAGATATTTGAAATCAAACCAGGTCCTAAAGTAACAGATATTGACTCACCTGTAGGAAAAACTGGATCACCTTGTTTTAAACCAACGGTGTCTTCATATACTTGAACAATTGTTTTTTGTTTTTGTATTTGAATGACTTCACCGAGCAATTTTTGATGTCCAACATAGACCATTTCAAGCATTTTAAATGAGGTTGCATCATTGACAGTAATGACTGGGCCATTAATTGCAAATATTGTATGTGTATGCATATTATTCCCTCACGAAAAGTTTCGATGTTTCTAAAAATTTCTCTTTTTGAGATTTAAGTAATGCATCATAAGTATGATCAAATTCAACAGATGCATCATCAATAGTTAATACAAATCCACCGATGATAATATTTGGATGTGTAAAAACTTTTAATTTGGGATATTCAGATTGAAAAAAATGACCCAATTGTTGATCGCTTCCCTTAATATGAATGGTTAATTGTTTCAAATCATATGCATTTGCATATTGATTAAACATACGCTTCATAGCTGGAATATAGGCATCACTTTGTACATATTCAAGTAATTTATTTGTTACAGTCTCAAAAATTTCTGCAACCATGTTTTTCCTTAAAGTCATGAGGGTCTCATCGAATTCTATGCCTAAATGATTAATTTTTTCTTGATGTGCAACATTGATTGATTTTAAAACACGATTCTTTTCAAGCGTGTGTTTGATATTAAGGTCTTCAGTAACTTTCATCATTTCTTTTTGATAAAGTTTTTGAATTTCTAATTGTAATGATTCAATGTGTTTGTTTGCAACTTGCTGCATATTTTTCTCAAAATATTTGAGCAGTTGGTCGTTATTATAATAGGCCATATATCCTCACATTTTAATTCCGATCGCTTCACTTACGTATCGATCGATTGCTTGACCAATATCCGTTTCGACATGACGATCTGGAATCTCTAGAATAATTTTTCTAGGTAAATTGAGTTTATATTCAGAAATGACATGAGGTGCTAAAGATACAAGTTTTGTCGTGATTAAAATAATCCCTAAACTAGGATCTTCAATCAATTGATCAAGTCTTTCCAAGAAGATATGTCTTTCGTGTATGACTTCACCTTCAATACCAACGAGTCTCATCGCAACGAGACTGTCAACATTGTCACTTAAAATATAAAACTTCATTATAATTGGTTAATAATTAAGATTGAAATAAGTAACCCGTAAATCGCAACACCTTCACCAAGTGCGACGAAAATGAGTGATTTACCAAAGTTTTTTTCATTTTCAGAGAACGCACCAATCGCTGCAGGTGCAGCTGCTGCAACCGCAATCCCAGCACCTAGTGCTGAAAGACCTGTTGCTAGCGCGGCACTAACAAAACCTAAACCTTGTGCGAGTGTTCCAGTAAGTAAATCTGTTGCTGGCACAACATCTTCAGCACCTAAAAGTTGTGGTTTAACAAAAAGTTGTACAACAAATATGAGTGCAACAACAGTGAAAAATCCAACAACATGTTTGGATAATGCTCTTTTTACAGTTGCTTTTTGTTGTTTACCATTAAAAGCCTTTAGTAATGGCACCATAATTAAAATGATTAAAACTAGTGGTAATATAAAATCGATGAATGTAAGCATATAGCCCTCCGTTATTTTATTTGTAAGGGGGTGAAAGCAATGCCATCCCCTTGATAATATCTAGAAAATAATTCATAAAACTGTAATCTTAATACTTGAATTCCAACAATCATACCTTCAAGCGCCATAACAAAGATGTTACCGAAAATGAGCACGAAGATACTTCCGGTGCCACCTACCATGTCCATCAAAGACATGACGACAAGCATCATGCCTGCGTGAGATAAGATGAATCCACCTACTCTAAGAAATGACATGGTATTTGTGACATAGGATAGTAAAATCTCAAAGAGTTCAAAGAAACTTTCTACAAAAAATCCACCAAAGCCATTTGGAAACATTGTCTCACCATGAAATTTTCTCTCCATTGGTTCTTTCATGAAAATGAGAAGTAAAGGTATACCAATAAAAGGTAATGTAAACACAGGCATTAAAATATTGATTTGAAATCCCATAGATAGTGCCAAGGCTGTAAGAACATATGTGTATAATATGAGTCCTGCAATACCGTTATGTGACATGATCATCTCAACATAATGTTTTTTCTTAAATTTAATGTAAATGCTAAGTAACATTGCAACAACAATTAAGAAGACACCAATACCAATTGCTGAAATAAGGAGTGTCATGGTGAAGTCAGCATCCATGACATGGATTGGTTTATCAATTAAACCAAAAACATTTTGAAACACCGGAATTAAAATTTCTTCGTTACCAAAAAGTGATCCATATAAGAAACCAAATATCGAGGATGTGATTCCGATTCTGACACCAATTGCCCCCAACATACTTCCTTTTTTCTTGTAAAGAAAATATCCTAATAAAGCCAAAACAATACCTTGACCTAAATCACCAAACATGAGTCCGAATAATATGGCGTAACTCCAAGCAACAAATGGTGTAGGATCAATATCATGATAACTTGGTAAACCATACATCTCAACAAATAATCCAAAGGGTTTTTCGAACCAGCCATTTTTAAGTTTGGTTGGTGGTTGAATACGCTTATCTGTATCCGCCTCATTGATATCTACATCAACATCTCCAATGGCATTAAATGAAGCTTTCACTTGTTCAGCATATTGATCTTCAACAAATAAAGATATCGAAATTTTGTCTCCTAAACCAACAACATATTTTTTCGCTTCAAACAGTCTATTTAGGTATAGTAACTCACCTTTAATACACGATAGTTTATTTGTACATGTACCAGCAATTTCATCCATTTCTTGATGATACGATTGAATTTCAAGTTGTGCTTTTTGAATTTTTGATTCTAAATTTTCAATAGCTTCTAATGGTCGCCCATGAACAAAATCTGGAATAAAAATACGTTCAAAGAATAATGATGAAAAAATATTATCGACTTCACGCTTAAATTCATCTGTCGTGTAATACATACACCATGCATAATTATGATCTGTTTCAAATGATTGAAACACAAATGCTTTAGATTGAAAGAAACGCAGTTTTGGAACACTATCATTTGGTAATCTACCAAATCTAAATGTTATATATTCAGCTGCAAATAGGTCATCCAATGGAAGATCTAGTGCTTTTAAGTGATTGACTTGAATAAGCGCATCTTGATATTCAGAAATATCTTTCTCTAATGCATTAATACGCTGAATTTCTTCATTCAATTGATATTTTAAATTTTGCATGTAATCATACATTTCATCAAAGTCAATATCATAATTACGTTGTTCAACATTTGATAGATTAATATTAAATTTTGTCTCGATATCTTTAACATCTTGTAAGAGTGCTTGACATGGATTTTCTGACACAAAAGATGTCGATCCATGGACCTTTTCGATGATTTCACTTGCAAGCACAGGATGAACATGTTCAGTTTCAATGAGTTTAGTCAATACATCATCCAGTTTATCTTGACGGGCTGTGATATCGATTAATTTTATGGTGGATATTGCCATAATGACTCCCTAAGAATAAATAAGCATTTGCTGCATTTCAGATTCACTCACTTGGTAGCGAATGCCTTCGATAATATTTGTTAAATTATCATTTTGAATTTCAAGTAACGTGAGAAATGCTGTGAATACTTTTGGCACTTCAGTAGCAAAATACATGAATTTTTTTGCTAAGTCATATTTGATTTTGCCTGAATAATACTCTATATAAATGAAATCTTGATTGTTTTTATAGTATTTCAATTCAGAATGCGTTAAGTAATTTAAAATATCATTAGGATCTTTTAAATGAATGATTTCATCAAGTTTTTTATCTGTTATTCTGGAATGATCTAATACTAATAAGTTTTTAATTGTTAATGGGTCTGATTGATAAAATTTTTTCAAGCGATAAATTTTAATGAGGTTTTGGAGCTCGATTCGGGTATAAAATAAATCATTCAAATCTTTCTTCAATGTGCCTTTATAATTTTGGTTAATACGTTTAAATGCTTGATCATAATAATACATTTCAAGTTTATACTCAATGTCTAGATAACGTATCATCTTTTTATCTTTTACATAATAGGGTTTAATGATTTCTAGATAATCAGAAGTCGCGAGTGCATCTAATAATTCATCTAATGACTCTGCGGACATTAATTTAGTTAGATCGATGTCTGTATATGCTTCAAAGAAGTAAGGGATTCTACCTTTTATTGAGTCTAAATCGTCATCATTTATCAGGGTTCTTAAGACACTTAAGATGAGATCACTTTCTTGCTTAATAATAGATAATTCATAATAGGATTTATCCTTAGAATAAATACTGTGAATCAGTTTTAATATACGATCAAAATTATTTTTTTTTATAAGTAGTTCAAGTTGGCCTCTATGTACAGATTTTTCATTGATATCTTTTAATATATACTCGTAAAAAGGATGTTTTTTAAGATAACTTACAACCTCTGAAATTGAAGACATTTTCATTAATCTGTGATAATCATTTGCCTTTAAGAAATTTCCATACATCGCTTTAGATTTTGCAATGATGGCATTATTTGAAACACTCAATTAAAATCTTCCTCTTGATTGATGCAAGCATTAAAGATGCTCTCTACCCAAGCATCTTTATTGGCATCAAATTTAGTTTGTATCGTTTCTAATCTTACTTCAAATTCTTTTTTAACTTGTTGCTTTTTAGTTTTATAAATAGAGTCATTAAGCTTTTTAGTTTCTTCAACGAGCTTAGTCATCTCTAATTGAAAAAGTTCTTTTAACTTGATCGTTTCTTTTTCAATCGTTTGATCTAAATGTTGTTTTTCTAGTTCTAAGAGTTCAATCTTTTCTCGTAATTTTTTATCGAGCGCAATAATCTCTTTGGTTATGGAATCTTGCAAATTGTCACCTTCTTACCTAATTAACAGCTTTATTATAGCACTATTATCATATTTGTAAAATGATAGACAAATGATGGGACAATTAATGTAAAAAATGGATAAAAAAAGCACTAAAAATCAAATTGTGTTATACAATATAAAAAAAAGTATAGAGGTCATTTATGTTTAAATTACCAAGTTTTTCAAAACTAGAACGTAGTTGGATTTTATATGATGTTGCAAATTCAGCATATATTCTTACGATTATTACAGTATTATCCGACGATGATGTCATAAATTTCTTTCCAAGAGTTAACTCGCCGGTG
>JALQTF010000001.1 GCA_023264085.1 Acholeplasmataceae bacterium | reverse complement strand
GAAATCCAAGCTTTCAATCATGCGATAGAAGATGTTCAAGGTGCCACAATGTATGTAACCTTAGAACCATGTAGCCATCACGGAAAAACTGGATCTTGTGCTAAAAAAATCATAGAAAAAGGCATCAAAGAAATTTATGTTGCGACACTTGATCCAAATCCACTTGTCGCAGGTAAAGGCATTCAAATGCTTAAAGATGCTGGCATTATCGTTCATGTGGGGCTTTTTCAAAAAGAAAGTGATGCACTCAATCAACATTTTTATCATTACATTACTAAGGATAAACCATATGTATTATTAAAAATGGCACTTACACTTGATGGCAAATATGCAACTGATCATTACGAAAGTAATTGGATTACAAATGAACAATCAAGAGGAGATGTTCATCACATTCGTGCACAATATCAAGCGATCATGGTAGGGATACATACAGTCATACAGGATAATCCTAAACTTAGTGTAAGACTTAGCGGTTATCAGGGAAAACAACCGGTTCGTATCGTCTTAGATTCAAATGGATCGATTCCATTAGAAAGTCAACTCATTCAAGATGATCTTGAAACATGGGTGATTGTTAACTCAATGTCTAAAAATAAAATAGAATTCATAGAATCCAGAGGGAAGCGTGTCATAGTAATGAATCAAAAGGGTAAAATTGATCTCGCATCGATGTTAAAGATATTACATAAAGAAGGCATTCAAAATGTCATGATTGAAGGTGGAAAAACACTTCATGAAAGCTTTTTAAGAGATCAACTTTTTGATGAAATACAAGCATATATTGCCCCTAAATTCATTGGTGGAAATCAAGGCATTCAAAATCTTAATATTACATCAATGAAAGAAGCGTTAACACTCAAAGATGTTCAGTTTCAAATATTTGATGACAATATTAAAATCACAGGGAGAAAATAATTATGTTTACAGGCATTATACAAGATGTAGGAACCATTACATCGATAAAAAAAGGACCTAAATCACAAGTTATGACCATTGAAACATCTATTTTAGAGGATGTGAATATTGGAGATTCTATTGCTACTAACGGATTATGTTTAACTGTAACTTCTAAAACAAATCATCAGTTTAGCGTAGATATTATGGCAGAATCATTAAGACGATCCAATTTAGGAAAACTTCAAATAGGTTCAAAAGTTAATTTAGAAAAAGCGATGGCGATGGGAGATCGATTTGGTGGACACATGGTCTCGGGTCATATCGATGATGTAGGTATCATTTCAAAGACATTTGTAGAAGATAATGCAACATGGGTAGATATTGATGTGCCAGAACACTTGAGAAAGTATTGCATATTGAAAGGTTCAATTGCAATTGATGGTATTAGCTTAACGGTTTCTAAACTTACAAGTAAGGGCGTGAGTGTATCAATTATTCCTCATACGAAAGATCAAACAACGTTACTTGATAAAAAAGTAGGAGATCATGTCAATTTAGAAATGGATATGATGATTAAATATGTCGAACAATTAATGAAACCAGTCAAAGACAATTTAACTGAGGAGACACTTAAAACATATGGATATTAAACTCAACACAATAGAAGAAGCGATACTCGATATTCAATTAGGAAAAATGGTCATCGTTGTAGATGATGAAGATCGTGAAAATGAAGGTGATCTTGTCATGGCTGCAGAGAAAGTAAGACCTGAAGATGTGAATTTCATGGCTACATATGGTAAAGGACTCATATGTGTTCCAATTACCGAGTCACGTGCATCCACGCTTGGTCTAGATGAGATGGTTAAAAAAAATACCGATGTTTTTAGAACCAACTTCACTGTTTCTGTAGATGCTTTAGATACCACAACAGGTATATCTGCAGTGGAACGAGCAAAAACCATCCAGTTACTCACAAATGATCGTGCAATGAATAAAGATTTTAGAAAACCTGGTCATATTTTCCCTCTAATCGCTCAAGAAGGTGGCGTCTTAAAAAGAGCAGGTCATACCGAAGCAAGTATCGATTTAGCGACGCTCGCGGGATTAAAACCCGTTGGTGTGATTTGTGAAATTATGAATGATGACGGCACGATGGCGAGACTTAATGATTTAATGACTTACAAAAACAAGCACGGATTAAAGATTATTTCAATAAAAGATTTAATTGAATATAAAAGAAAACAAGCATCCTATATTACACGATCTGCAAGTGCGGTGATGCCAACTGTTTCAGGAGAATTTGAAATGGTTGGTTATGAAAATACACTTAATAATGAGCATCATGTTGCACTTGTTAAAGGCGATGTAAAAGGGAAAGAAGATGTTCTTGTAAGAGTACATTCTGAATGTTTAACAGGAGATGCTTTTGGGTCATTAAGATGTGATTGTGGTGATCAGTTGCATGCAGCGTTGCACACGATTGAAGAAGAAGGATTAGGTATTGTATTATATATGAGACAAGAAGGTAGAGGCATAGGACTTATCAATAAGATAAAAGCATATCATCTTCAAGATCAAGGATATGATACTGTTGAAGCAAATTTAAAATTAGGGTTTAAGGATGATCTAAGAGATTATGGTATTGGCGCACAAATCCTTGCTGATTTAGGTGTGAAATCAATAAGACTCATGACAAATAATCCTAGAAAAATCGTAGGATTAGAAGGATATGGTATTTCAATTTCAAAAAGAGTACCGATACAAATGAACCATAATGAAAGAAATGAATTTTATTTAAAAACAAAAAAACAAAAACTTGGGCATATGCTCGACATAAAGGAGTAAATGATGAAAAAATATGAAGGAAAATTTATCGGAACAAACTTAAAAGTTGCTATTGTAATGAGTCGCTTTAATGACTTTATTGGAAAACAACTCGTTGAAGGTGCAAAAGATGGACTAATAAGACATGATGTAGAAGACAACAATATCGATGTCATTTATGTTCCAGGTGCATTTGAAATCCCATTAGTCTTAAAAAAAGTTGCATCACTCAATAAGTATGATGCAATCATCGCAGTAGGTGCAGTCATTCGTGGCGCTACCCCTCACTTTGATATGGTGGCAAATGAAGTTACCAAAGGCATTGCAACCGTTTCATTAGAATCAAATGTACCCATCATTAATGCCGTGCTAACAACAGACTCAATTGAACAAGCAATTGAACGTGCTGGTACAAAAGCTGGCAACAAAGGATTCGATGCAGCGTTAGCAGCCATAGAAATGGTCAATGTATTAAAAACACTTCGATAATATCGAAGTGTTTTTTTTAAATCGATTCAATGTGTTTTTTTGCTTGTTCTTTATAAGATGTTTTTAACGCCTTATCCATTTTATGATGTAGATTAAGCATCATGGACATGCGAGGATTATTTGTTAGGTTATCTTTGTGTGTATCGATAAAATCCCAATATAAACTATTAAATGGGCATGCTTTTTCACCGGTTTTTAGGTTAGGATCATATTTACAGCCATCACAATAATTACTCATTTTCTTAATATAAGAAGCACCTGATATATATGGTTTCGTTGACATTTGCCCACCATCTGCATAAAGTCCCATACCCATGACATTGGGTGTGACAACCCAATCAAATGCATCCACATACATGGTGTTAAACCAATTATTGAGTTCTTTTGGCTCAACACCTATTAAATTTGCATAATTAGAAAGAATCATTAATCGTTGAATATGATGATTATAGCTATTTGAGATGGTTTCTTGAATTGTATGAGATAAACAATTCAGTTCAGTATTGCCTGTCCAGTAAAAATCTGGAAGTTTTAAATGATGATCTAATGCATTTTTATCATGATAATTTGGTGTCATAAAATAAACACCACGTATATATTCACGCCATCCTAATATTTGTCTAATAAATCCTTCAACAGGTTCAATATTTGCGAGCTTATCGTGATATGCTTTTTCTGCTTTTTTAATAACTTCCATAGGTGTCAATAGACCTAAATTTAAACTTGTAGATAATAACGAATGAGACATAAAAGGATCATGTTTCATCATGACATCTTGATGATCACCAAATGTTGCAAGCCTATAATGAATAAAATAATCCAATGCTTCTAACGCTTGCGTTCTTGAAACAGGATAATCCATCGTGGTTACTTCTCCTGGATGATCTTTAAATAAAGTGTTTGTCCAATGTATGACATCCTTAGAAATGGTATCCAATTCAAAGGATATAGTAGGATGGAATGATAATCCCTTTTTATAAGGTTTTCTATTGTCTCCATCAAAGGAATATTTTCCTCCTACTGGTTTGCCAGAATCCATGAGAATATCATATTTCATTCTTAGTTGTCTGTAAATAGTATCCATTTTCCAAGGTTTCTTTGTTAAGAGTGATTGCCATGCATCTCTATTGACTAAAAACAAGGGATCATCATAAAAGTGAACATTGGATAATGGCTTTATAAATAACATGTCATCACGATCATTAGGATAATACATATAAGTATCATCATTGTTGTATGTTTGATAAAAATCCTCTAAGTCTTCAATCCAAAGATGTGTGATTGGATAATGTTTATATTCTTCAACAAAATGGAGGAGCGCGCTTCTATGCAAAGCAATGCGTTTTTTATGATATTTATATCGTGTATAAAAAGATTGATGATCAAAAACTTTGATGTTTTCAAATTCGACACCAAGTTTAGTGATGTATATTGAGTTAAGTTGAAAAGGAAACAAAAGTAATGTTTTCATCTATTAAAAAACCTCTTGATTGGTTTTGGATATCCTTCGATGTTATAGTCATTACGTTCTTTTTGACTGAGTTCGCTCACTTTATATTTTAAATGGTTTGGAAGATGTTTTAGTTCCGGTAAATAGGTATCAACAAAATGACAATGCTTATCATATCGTTCACCTTGTGTAATGTAGTTAAACATTCTATTTTCTCTTGGATCATTGCCTAATCCGGATGCGTATAACCAGTTAAGAGTATTAGAGGAAACATCATAATCAATTAATTTTGATTCAAAATACTTGGCACCAATACGCCAATCTTGTTTTAAAAACTTTGTAAAAAAATTGGCAACGTTTTGACGACCTCTATTGGACATAAATCCTGTTTGATTTAGTTGTCTCATATTTGCATCAATTAATGGATAGCCTGTATTACCTTGCATCCATGCTTGTATAAATGAGGGGTTATTAGCAGTGGAATGTCTACTTCCTAAACCATTTTCTGTAAATATACGATCTCCATATTGTAGATGGACGTAATAAAAATAATCACGCCATAATAATTCAAAATATATCCAGTATGTAGACTCATTTTTTATATATGTCTTTTCAAATAACATGAGTTGATTCATAATTGTTCTTACAGATAATGCGCCAGTTGCTAAATAAGCTGAAAACTTTGTTGAATCATCAAATAAAAGCATGCCATTTCTTGTTTCTTTATATGTCTTAGCAAGTTGTTTCTCAAATAAATAGGTGTGTAAGTGCTCCAGTGCGGCATTTTCACCTGGTATCAGTTCATGTTGAATGATTTTTATACCAAGGGTATTCGGATTAGGAATGAATGAATTTATCGAAATTTTTTCTTGTGGAATTAGATCAAGATTTTCAGTGAATATTTTTGGTACCCGTTCTATTTGTTTTCTAAATTGTGTGAAAACAAAAGGCAAGTCTTTAATTTCAAACGGTAACGTGTGCGTCTTATATAAAGGCTTCATTTGATCGGTAACTATACGTAACCCAAAAGTTTGAATTGTTGAATATAATAATCTTTCTTCATATCCTGGTAATGTTTCAAAATAAATGGATGTAATGTCATATGTTGAAATGATGTCGTCTAATATATTTTTTGGTGACCCCTTTTTAATGATTAAAGGGATATTCAGTGTCTTTAATTGATGATTTAA
>JALQTF010000007.1 GCA_023264085.1 Acholeplasmataceae bacterium | reverse complement strand
AAAATTAACATATACACAGTTATTGAGTGGTGTTGTTTCAGAACGTTCTTACAGACGTTATGTCAATGAGGGAAAACCTTTTAGTTTTGAAATTTTAGTTTCGTTAGTTGAACGACTCAACATGAAAATGCGTGACTTTGTCATCGTATCTATGAATCATATTTCAATGAAATATCAAAAAGAAATTTATTTAGCCCATTATTTAGATCACCAAATGTATGATGAAGCTGAGCCCTATTTAATAGAAACAACGCCTCCTTATTTCACGCATGTCGGATCTAAGATAATACCCGCACTTAAAAAACGATTTGCATATCATCAAAATAAAATAGATCTTTATACGTATCTTCATCATTTAAAATCTGAACTTTCTTTAGATCAACTCAAAAAACAGAACATTTTAGATCGAAATACACTTAAACTTTTACTATTACTACTTGAAGATGGATCTTTTGATGACCAAGTTTCAGTAATCCCAATGTTATATCAAGTGATCTTAGGTCAGACTGAACTCATTACACATCAATATGATATTGATTTAAATGCACTTATCCAAACACTTACACGTGTTATATTTTCAAATACTACATTGAAAAAGACTTTTGATAGTATCCTTGAAGATTTATTCAAAGTGGCACTTAATAATACAAAGAAATTTCACTTAGAAGAGGGATTTCAAGCCTTTTTTAAAGATGCTTTGCTCGTATTAGATGTGAAAACTAATATGTTTAAAGAATGCTTGTTGTATTACTTATTTACCAAACGTATTCAGCAACCAAATTATATGTATTCAAAAGATACATATCTTCAATCAATTCTTACATTAGAAGATGCTAAAGATATACTCAATACAACAGATGTCTCCTCGTTATATTTTATGAGAGGAGGTTTTGATGATGCAAAATAATCAAGATCTCATTCTATATTTAGAAGCAATAGACACCATTAGAAAAGAAAAAGGATTATCTATTGAAGCTCTCATTGAAGATATTACTTCTGAGCGCAGCTATAGAAGATATATGAATCAAGAACTCTCCATTCCTTTACAAACATTAGAAAAAATGATTCTAAGACTGGGTGTGAGTATGTCTGATATTTTAATCTATGTCTTAAAAGTTAAACAAAAACCGTCTGGAATTATTGAATTTTTTACTTACCTACACTATGACGAATTCATTCTTGCAAAACCTTTTTATGAACGTTTAAAAAATTATCAAAAAGATAGTCTTCAACTAAATACACTCGTTTCCATGTATGTCTCATGGTATGAATATAAGTCTCTTCTCATTTCTTCAGATACATTCAAAACCACATTAGAGTCTCACAAACACATCTTTAATCCAGCTATGAACACGATTGAATCATTAAGTTTTTATATTTTATATGCAATCACTTTTGAAGATTTTACATTGCATGAGACCATCATGCGTAGTTTATTAGAAAATAATTTTTATTTGTCTCAAATATTATTATTTGATATTATCACTGATCAATATTTGCTTTTATTATCAAAAGATGACATTTATGAAAAAGATTATGAACGATTATCAACATTGTTTTATCAAGTTGCGCATATGTGGCATGATGCTTATTTTATATATAGTGCTTATGTTCATCAAGCATATTTGAAATTTAGAAATAATGATTTAACATATAAAGATGACTTAAAAAAACATCTTTATTATGAACATCTTCTATTATCTAAACCTTCCAAAAAATATGAAAACATGATATCTGTAATGACGTCCTCATCAGCGGATCTTATATTAAAAAAAGATCTGGAGGAAGCATTAAAATGAAATACACCTACGATATAGAAGGTTATCTTGTTGAATTCGAGGAAGAGTCACACCAATATTGGGTCGATCATAAACCTGTGATTTCTGTCACTCAACTGATTAAAGAAGTTCTGCCCTCACCATATAAACGTGTCGATCCAGAAATATTAAAGCGTGCAGCAGAGAAAGGTAATGCCTTACATGATGCCATCGAACATTATGAAACAACTGGAGAAATCAGTTCTTTAATAGAATTTAAACATTATTTAAAATTAAAAAAACAACATCAATTTGATGTCGTTAAAAATGAACAAATCGTTGTCATTTCACATTTAGGTATTGTCATTGCTGCAGGTCGTTTTGATATGATCGTAACATCTCCATTTATCAAAGGGTATGGACTTGTGGATGTCAAACGTATGGCGCATTTGCATCAAACACATTTAACATTACAACTTAACCTATACAAACTTGGGTATGAACAAACTTATAAAACGCCAATTTCATATTTAAAGTGTATTCATTTAAGAGGCTATCACTATGAATATGTCGATGTGATGTTTGATAAACAACTCCTACAAACGTTTCTAGATAAATATGTCGATTTACATCCAGAAATATTTATTCCTTAAGACCATTTTTATATGGTCTTTTATATTGTCTCGTTGCTTGAACAGCTTCTTCCCATCCTTTGATGTAATATTGTCTTTGAGCATGTGTCATCATTGGTTGAAATGATGTTTTTGGTAGTTCAACGTCTTGAATTTCCTGCAAATCTTTATATATGCCTATTGTAAGTCCCGCCATAAAAGCTGCGCCTCTTGCGGTAGATTCTTGTTGATCAGGTTTAACAACATTCAAACCTAAAATATCTGCTTGAAATTGCATTAAAAATGTATTGCTGGTCGCACCGCCATCGACAAATATCGATTGCATGTGAATGCCACTATCTTTTTTCATCGCTTCAATCACATCATAACTTTGATATGCAATGGATTCTAGAGCTGCTCTTGAAAGATGTTTTTCATTAGTGCCTCTTGTCAAACCAAAGATTGCACCTCTTGCTTCACTATCCCAATAGGGTGTGCCTAATCCTACAAAAGCAGGTACGAAATATACATCTTCATTGCTTTCTAATGATTTAGCATGTTGGTCGGTTTCTTTAGCTTCTTTAATTGTATGAAGGCCATCTCTTAACCATTGAATGGCGGATCCAGCAATAAAAACTGATCCTTCTAAAGCATACGTTGTTTGTTTGCCTATTTGCCAAGCAATCGTAGAGAGTAAACCAGATTGAGAATATGTCACTTGCGATCCTGTATTCATTAACATGAAACATCCCGTGCCATATGTGTTTTTTATATCACCTTTTGAAAACGCTCGATGACCAAATAACGCAGCTTGTTGATCTCCTAATACCCCTCCGATTGGAATTTCAAGGCCAAAAAAATGATGTTTTTTTGTATACCCAAAAATACTCGATGAAGGTTTCACTTCAGGTAAGGTTTCTGTCGGTATTTGAAATAGTTCGAGTAATGAAAGATCCCACTTTAATTCATGTATATTAAAGAGCATGGTTCTAGAAGCGTTTGAAACGTCTGTTACATGTTGACCGGTAAGTTTATACATAATAAAACTATCCATGGTGCCAAATGCGAGTCTTTTTTCTTGAATAAACGTCTCTATATTATTTATATGTGACATTAACCAAGAGATTTTTGTAGCAGAAAAATAAGGATCTATTACAAGTCCTGTTTTTTCTTTAATTGTTGTTTCATGACCTGAAGCTTTAAGTTCATCACAATGTTCTTGAGTTTGACGTGACTGCCAAACAATTGCTTCATGTAAAGGTTTTTCTGTTTTCTTATCCCATGCAACAACGGTTTCTCTTTGATTTGTAATCCCAATCACATCAATCTCTTTAGGATCGATGTTTTTCTTATATAATGCTTCTGTTATCGTTGTTAAAACAGATAACCAAATCTCATTTGCATCTTGATATACCCATCCAGGCTTGGGATACAATTGTTCGATTTCTTTTTGAGCCAATGAAATGACTTCTGCACGTTCATTAAAAATGATGGTTCTTGTTGACGTTGTTCCTTGGTCAATAACGAGGATGTATTTCATATATTCATCACCATAACAGTCTATATAATTCTAAAGAAATGATGGTTCCTAAAATCAAGCTTGCTAAATTTGCTAAAAAAGTAGAAAACACTATATGTGATGTATATTTTTCTTTAATCATAAGTCCGTTGATACCCATTTCAAATCCAAACACGAGTAATTCTCCCAGTAGCAACCAAACCACATTTGCAAACGCACCATTTCCAATAAATATACCGTAAATTAATCCTAAAGTTAACAGTGTTTGAGAGAGGATATTTAATATACCATATTTAATAAAGGTTTGTTTTAAACGGTATCCTAATAAATAAAAAACAGAAAACTCAATTAAAATCGTGATCATAATTCTTATGACAAGTTCTTGATATTTTCTTACCTCTCCAAAAGGATTGATATTAAGTCCTTCAAAAATACCAACATTATATTGAATGGTCTCTTCAAAAGTAACTCCTTTTAAATCCCATATAAATGCTTGATCATACGCTTCCATCTCAACAACATCTGAAATAATCAATTGATTATCTGAATTTATTAAGACAATTTTAAATTGTCTTGGTAAATTCATATATAATGCCATTTCATTTTCGAATCGATAAAAATAATCAGATGCCCCGTATAAGGTATTAGAAACATAACCATCTTTATCTTGAAAATTAATTAAAAATGAAGGGTAGTCATCTTGGTAATAAATGCCAAAATCATTGTTATCAAAAAAAGATATTTGATCTTGTGCAGTTTGAATATCTGCTTCATTTAGAGGTCTATCAAAAGGGATCAAAAAATCTATCTCAAAATGTTTTGTAAAATTTAATATTTCTAAAGAAATATTTTGAGGTGGCCCGGAATTTGCCATGACTTGTATCGATACACCGATTGATAACATAAAAATAATCATACATAACATTAACTTTTTCATAGCTTCCTCTTACCACTAGGATACACCTTACAATTATGAAAATCAATATAAAAAAAGATGCTCATGCATCTTATTATAATTTAAATGGTGCCGAAAATAGGACTCGAACCTACGACCTGATCATTACGAATGACCTGCTCTACCATCTGAGCTATTTCGGCACACATCACATATCTTTTATTATTGTTGGTTCTCTATTTGTTTTTTTTTGGTATTATCTTTAAATCTTTTATTTCACCAAAATGTTCTAATGTTTTCTTGAATAATATCGGTCCAATAATTTCAAAGAATAAAATACCTGTTAATACAACTGTTTTAATCAATAATGCTTCACTTGTGGGAAACATTGAAGAAACTGCTACAAGCATCCCAATCTCAACACCACCTTGAGGCAATATTGATAAACCTGTCCCAATTTTTACATTTCTAGGTGCTTTTGTTACAACACCACCTAAATATGCACCACCAATTTTACCAATTGATCTAAAAATAATATAGAGTAAAGCGACAAATCCTGCATCCACTAAGACTCCAAGTGATAATTGAGCTCCGGCAAGTGTAAAAAATAATATAATAAATGGTCCAGAAAAATTATTGATTGCTGCTTCTTGTATTTCAAACGGTTCTTTTTTAATAAAATTAGTGAATACCATACCAATCATCATTGGTGTTAAAATATTTGATAGGTGAAATTTATGAGTTAAATAGACACTTATTAATACTGATGATAAGGCAATAATTAAATACGCAACATATTTTTCTTTTTTTTCTAATTTTACAACAAATATTTTTGATATCAAACCTAAGAATAATCCAAGGAGTGATCCAACAACAACCGATAATACTACTTCTAACATTGGTTCAATCAAAGCAGTTTCAACATTGATTATCGCTACTCCAATGGTAGACACTGCAATCGAAGTAAATAAACCAAAAACGATCACACCAAACATATCATCAATACCAACAACAGGAACAACCGTATCTACAATGGGTCCTTTTGCTTTATATTTTTTTATCATGACCATGATAGGTGCGGGTGCAGTTGCAGTTGCAATAGCAGATAAAGTTAATGCAAGCCACAATCTTCCATCAATAACAAAGACCATAATAAAAACGATAAACGCAGTTAATAATGCTTGAATGGTTGTAATCACAAGAATTGATTTTCCGCTTTTTTTAAGTTTAGGAAGCCATAATTCTGTGCCAATTTGATATGCGATAATCCCTAATACAACATTATTAATGATACCTAATCCTTCGAGCGTCTCATTAGATATAATACCTAGAATTGATGGTCCTAATATAACACCTGCAATGACATATCCAGTAATTGCTGGCAAATTATATTTTTCAGCTATTTTTCCAAAAAAGTATCCGGTTAATAATGCAACACCAATAAATAATAAAAAGATGTATAAGTCCATATAAACTCCTTCGATAAGACAAAACTCCATAATCTTGTCTCATTCCAAAACCGATTATACGCCTACATTTCAAAAATACAATGATCGTCTCACTGAAAACGCATACAAATAAAAAAAAAGACCTTTCGGTCTATTTAGTTAATATATGTTCTTTCTTCTTGTGGATCTTCAAGTGGAAGCGTCTTATCTTTTTTTGGTTTATTTTCAAGCTGTTTTTCATCATTTTTAAATGCCTGACGATACTTTTTATATCCACCATATCCATCCAGTGTCAGAATGGCGGCACCTATGATTGACATGATAAGAAAAAATATTCCAATGAATGATGCATTAAATTGTGCATTAAAAACAATGGCTGTTCCAATGGAAATGGATGAAACATGCATAATAAATTCTAAAACTTTTGTTTTTTCTTGAAAGAATACAGTGGACATAAAATATATGACCCCTCTCGCATAAAAAACAAATCCTAGACCATATCGATAAATCATTTCCCAAAGGTTGGTATTGCCGCCATCAGAGCCTAATTGTAAAGATGCAAATATTAATATACCCCCAAGTATGGCAGTTACTAAAACTTCAATTAAATGAACCGTTCTAGAAACTTCATGTGTTAGTGTTTTTAATAGAGGGACAACTCTAAATAGTGCAAATACAACAAGTATCGCTCCTGTCATTAAATAAACGACATCTTCAGAAAACACCATAAATAATCCAACACCTAATAATATCCCTGCTAATATAAATTTAACAATCCAAACTCTTTGTTTCATTTATTCACCTTTTAATAATTTTCTTTTTGAACGACTAGACATAAACACTGGTAAACTCTTCGGTAAAACTTTTATCGTGATATTTCCATCACAAACATATTCACCATCAGCATTCCATTTGACGTCATTGGATGTGTTGATTTTGAACTCAGATGCTTTTAATACAATATCACTTCTCACTTTTCTACCAAAACGGATAAAGAAGCTAAGGACACGAAGTTTTGATAAAAATCCTTTATTTTCAAATAAGTTTATTTCAAATAATCCGTCATCTAATTTTGATTTTGTCTTAAACAATAACGGAATCCCTCCCACTCGATTGGCAGATAATCCAAGTAACAGTGTGATGTGTTTCGTGATCGATATATCATCGGATTGAATATCCATCTTAAAATCATAATTAGAAGTAAGATCTTTGATGCCTTCAATATAATATGCTATTTGTCCAAATTGATTGAGTGAGGTTCTTTTAATATCATAACTAATTCTTGTAAATAAACCAGCTGCTGCAGTATATAAAAAATAATGATCATTCATTTGATACGTATCAATATAGGCAGGTTTTGTTGATGTATATAATTCAAGTGATTGCATGATATTTTTGGGGATCCCCAAAATGTGACTGACATCATTTGCAGATCCGTAAGGTAATACCCCTAATATAGGTACCTTTTTTAATAGCATCAATCCATTGAGGACCGTAGATATAGTTCCATCTCCACCAGCAACTAAAACACAATCATAGCTTTTGTTTGAGGTGACTACATAACTTTTAGCATCTTCTTGTGAAACAGTTTCATGAATATCAAGAGGCAACTTTTTCTCTTTAAAAAAAGCTTTTATTTTAGGTAAATCTTTTTGGATTTTTCCTTTGCCTGATTTTGGATTATAAATAAGTAAATATGTCATGTGTTCCCCTGATGTTATTTTAGCATAAAAAAAGTGGTATATCACCACTTTATTTATTACATATGTATTGGTTTTCCATCAAATCCATGTGATGCTTCAAGAATAATTTCTGATAAAGTTGGATGTGCATGAATGGTTTGTGCGATTTCTTCAGCAGTACCTTCAAGTTTCATCGTGACGCCAATTTCACCAAGTAATTCAGAAGCATTGTATGCAAGCATGTGTGCACCAAGGACTTCACCATATTTCTTATCAAAAATAATTTTGATAAAACCGTTCGGTTCATTTTCACCTAAACTACGACCATTGGCAGCGAGTGGAAATGTAGATACTTTATAGTCTTTGCCTTGCGCTTTTGCTTCTTTTTCAGTAAGACCAATCATACCGATTTCTGGAGATCCATAAATCGCACTAGGAATTTGTGTATAATCCATGGTTGTTTTATGTCCACAAATGTTTTCAACAGCGACAAGTCCTTCGGTTGAAGCGACATGTGCAAGCATGTATTTCCCGTTTAAATCACCAATCGCATAGACTCCTGAAACAGATGTTTCAAGTTTTTCATTGGTAACAACTGAGGCTCTATCCATTTTTAAATTGAGCACTTCTAATCCTTCTGAGTTAGGTTTCATACCGATGGATAATAATACAGTGGATGCCTTAATGGTTGTTTCTTTACCATCTTTTAAATAGGTCACACTATCTTTGCCAATCGTTTTGACTTCAGCAGATGTTAACAGTTGAATACCATCTTTTGAAAGTATTTGTGCATATTTATCTCTTACATCATCATCTACTGTAGGTAAAATACCATCAAGTTTTTCAATGATTGTAACTTTTTTAGACATCGCTGAGAAAATTGTTGCAAATTCGACCCCAATGACGCCACCACCAATAATGACAAGTTCTTCTGGAATAGATTCTGTATCTAACATTTCTTTTGATGTCTTAACAAATCCAGTTTGAAGTCCTTCTTTCAAACCTGGAATCGGAGGTGTTAATGGAGACGCACCAGTGGCTAAAATTAAATTTTTTGTTTCTAATGTTTCACCGTTAACTTCAAGTTTATTTTTTGATAAGACTTTACCAACGCCCATGTAAACATCGACTTTGTTTTTCTTGAGTAATCCAGCGACACCACCAGTAAGTTGTTTTACAACTTTATTTTTTCTAGCAAGCATCTTAGACCAATCTACAGACACTTTACCATCGACAACAACGCCATAATCAAGCGCATGTTGCACATATTTATATACTTTAGCATTTTTAAGAAGTGTTTTCGTTGGGATACAACCCCAATTTAAACAAACACCACCAAGCGATTCTTTTTCAATAATTGCAACTTTTTTTCCGAGTTGGGCTGCTTTAATTGCTGCAACATAACCACCAGGACCACTACCTAATACGACGATATCATATGACTTCATGATATCACCTTAATCAATGAGTAACAAACTTGGATTTTCAAGTAATTGCTTCACTAAATTCAAGAATCTACCTGCATCTGCACCATCAATAATTCTGTGGTCAACAGCTAAAGATAATGGCATCACATAACCAGGAACGACTTGATCTCCACGAACAACTGGTTTTCTTGTAATGTTACCTACACCTAAAATTGCAACTTCTGGATGATTAATAATTGGAGTTCCAAATGGAACGCCGATCGATCCAAAATTTGTAATTGAGAAGGTCGCATCTTTTAAATCTGCAAGTTGAACTTTACGGTCTCTAGTTAACTCTGCAAGTCTTCTTGTTTCTTTTGCAAGACCTACTATGGTTAAGTCATCTGCATTTTTTACAACAGGCACAATAAGTCCATCAGGCGTATCAACTGCCATACCTAAGTTGTAAAATTTCTTTAAGACTACTTGATCATTCTCTTGATCAAATGAACTGTTAAAAATTGGGAATGCTTGTAATGCTTTTACAACAGCTTTCATAATGAATGGCATATATGTAATTTTCACATCAGCATATAATTCTTGGTTTTTTAAAGATTGTCGTAGTTCAACAAGTTGATCTACTTCAAGTTCATTAATGAGTACTGTATGTGGAATGATTTGTTTTGAACGTGTCATTGCAGATACAATGGCTTTTCTAAGTTTTGTAATTGGAACGACTTCCACATTACCTTCTTTAGAAATAGATACTTTTGGTGCTGCAACAGATTGTGTAGATGCAGAACCAGATGCCGCGATAATGTCTTCTTTCATGACACGACCATGCGCACCACTACCAGCAACTGTATTAATGTCTACGCCTAAATCACGTGCAAGTTTTCTTGCCGCTGGTGTTGCTAATGCTTTTGTAGTTGTTTGGGTTTGTGTGGGTGCTGCTGACATACCTTCATTAGAAGATGCCATCACTGCTGAAGATACTTCAATTTCACCAATCACACCTTGTTCATTTTCTTCACCTTCACCAGCTGCTTCAGTTTTCACCTCTTCAGCAGGTGCAGATGCTTCAGGAACATCGCCACCCGTACCATCATCAATAACAACTAACGTTTCACCAACATGAATCATTTGACCTACTTGGGCACCTAATTTTTTAATGACACCAGATACTGGTGCTGTAAGTTCAGCATTGACTTTATCTGTTTCGATGACAACTAAAAGTTCGCCTTCTTTAACAGTATCGCCTTCTTTGAAATGCCATTCTAGAATGACACCTTCATGTAAGCCTTCACCAACATCTGAAAATTTAAAATCAAACATGAAAGGCCTCCTTAAAATTTCGCAACTTTTTTAATTTCAGCTGCAATTCTTTCTGGTTGAATAAAGTGGAAATGTTCTCCACGAGGAAGTGGTACAGTAATATCAAAACCAGTGACTCGAGTTGGTTGTGCTTCTAAGTGTAAAAATGCTTTTTCATTTACGAGTGCAATAAGTTCTGCACCTGGTCCATAAGTTTTAACAGCTTCTTGCACGACTACAAATCGTCCTGTTTTTTTAACTGAGTTAATGATTGTTTCTTCGTCAATTGGATTGATTGTTCTTAAATCAATCAGCTCAATATCAATATTTTCACCTTGTGATTTAAGTAGTTCAGCAGCTTTTTCAACTTCACGTACGAAAGGTCCCCATGCAACGACCGTCACATCTTTACCTTCTTTAACGACTTTTGCTTTACCTAGTGGAATGCGATACATATCTTCAGGTACTTCTTGTTTACCTGAACGATAAATACGTTTTGGTTCCATGAAAATCACTGGATCTGGATCTTCAATCGCAGAAATTAATAGTCCTTTTGCATCATATGGTGTCGATGGCATCACGACTTTTAATCCTGGAATTTGTCCAAGTAAAGATTCTAATGATTCACTGTGGTGTTCAAGTGCACGAATACCTCCACCAACTGGGAAACGCACAACAATTGGCAATCCATAACGTCCACGTGAACGGTTACGGTATCTTGCCATATGTGTCACAATTTCAGTAATACCAGGGAATACAAATCCATCAAATTGAATTTCTGCAACAGGTACTAACCCATTAACAGCCATACCAATTGCAGACCCAGTAATCGCACCTTCAGCGATTGGCGTATCAAATACGCGGTCTTCTCCGTATTTCTTTTGAAGACCAGCAGTCACACGGAAAACACCACCTTCATATCCTGAATCTTCACCGAAGATAACAACACGGCTATCATCTTCCATTTTTTGATCAAGTGCTTGATTAATTGCTTGTACTAAATTTAGAACTGCCATGATTATTTACCCTCGCTTTCTTCAAGGAATTTTTTGTGTGTTTCATATTGCTCAGTAAGTTGAGGCGTCATTTCTGCATATGTATATTTGAAGACATCTTCTAAAGTTGCAGCACCATTTGCTTCAACCCACTCGAATGTTTCTTTAACAAATGCATTGTTTTCTTCATCAAGTTTTGCTTCTTCCTCTTCGGTCCAGTACCCTTTATCCATGAGGTATTTTTTAAAACGTGCAATCGGGTCTTTTTTCGCCCATTCTTGTTCTTCTTCTTTTGTTCTATAAATAGATGGATCATCAGATGTTGTATGAGGTCCCATACGGTAAGTGACAGCTTCTACTAAGACAACACCTTTACCTGAACGTGCGTGTTCTGCGGCTTCTTTCATAGCTACATACATTGCAAGGACATCATTTCCATCCACTTGTATACCCTCTGCTCCAAATGCAACAGCTTTTTGAGCTAATGTTTCAGCTTTTGTTGCTTTACGACGAGGTGTAGAAATCGCATATTGATTATTTTGAATGAGAACTATAAGTGGTGCATCATAACTTGAAGCAAAGTTTAATCCTTCGTAAAATTCACCATGTGATGTCCCACCATCACCGATAACAGCGAGTGCAACTTCACCTTTATTTTGAATTTTAGATGCATAAGCTAAACCTGCAGCATGTGCAACTTGAGAACCAATAATAATGTTGATTGGTAAAATTCTCATGTCTTCTTCAAAATGGTTACCCCATTCATTACCGTACCAATATAAATAAATTTGTTTTAGTGGTACACCGCGATATAACATTAAGTTTAAATCACGGAACCCTGGTGATAACCAGTCTTTTTTATCAAGAGCAGCCATAGAACCAACTTGGGCAGCTTCTTGTCCCATGTTTGGTGCATATGTAAGCATACGTCCTTGACGTTGATATTGTAATGCTCTAATGTCAGCAACACGACCTAAAGTCATGGTCTTATACATTTTTAAAAGCGTCTCTTTATCAATTTTAGGCTCAAGTTTTGTATTAGTTACATTTCCTTCAGCATCTAAAATTTCAAGGCGCTTTCCTTTTAGTGGATCAAAATCTTTGAATAGCATATAAGCCTCCTATCGAATTTACATAGTTTATTATAGTGTTTTTAGCCTTTTTTATCAAGCCATTAAGTTTTTTTACCAATTGATAACGTTTTTATTATTTATGAGTGTTTATTAATATTTTTTTGTAAAATTAATACAAGTTCACGAATTGTTTTCACTGCAACTGCAGTTGATGCTCCTGATGGGTCCAAATATGGATTGAGTTCCACAAGATCGAATCCTACAATATGACTAAGTTTTTCAAATTGCTCAAATGCCCATAATAAATCTTTATATTGCATACCACCTGGTTCTGGTGTCCCAGTTCCTGGTACAACAGATGGATCTAACACATCAATATCAATCGTGATATATACAGGGACATCCTTAAGTGATTCTACCGTTTGATCGAGCCCCTCAAAGTCAAATTTACGCTGGTAGATGTGTTTTTCCGCCCAATCAAATTCATGTTTATCGCCACTTCGAATACCAAATTGATGAATCGTGTGGTCTCCTAAAAATTGATGCGCATGATACATAAATGTTGCATGAGATAGCACTCTTCCAAAAAATGATGCACGTAAATCAGTGTGTGCATCTAGATGAATGACATGTAAATTTTGATACTTTTCTTTAGCCGCTTGTAATACTGGCAAAGTAACTAGATGTTCACCACCAATCATTACAGGATATTTATCATCTGCATAAATCTGTTTAGTTGTTTCATAAACAACTTTTAAACTATTTTCAACATCGCCAATTGGTAAATCTAAATCTCCGATATCAGCTGTTTTAAAATCTTTTAGGTCTGCTTGTCGATAAGGAGAATACCATTCGATACCAAACGAATCGACTCTTACTTGATTGCCTGCAAATCGAGTACCTGGTCTAAAACTTGTCGTCCAATCCATTGGGACACTAAAGATGACGACATCACTTTCCTCATAACTATTTTTACAACTTTGAAAACTTAAATCTACTTTTTTAAAGCTCATTATCAATTTCCTCCCACTTGGGCCATGTTAATTTATCAACAACTTTAAAATATCCTTGTTCAGATTCACTAAGAATGGTAGACCCTTGTGAGATATAAAATAGAAGTTCGTCCACAAGTGCTTGATCAATAATCTCACCTGGAATAAGTATTGGAATTCCTGGTGGATATATCATCACAGACTCTGCTGCAATTTCTCCAACTGCATCTTCATATTTCACATTTCTTGTTGGTGCATGATAGGCACTTCTAGGTCTTACGTAAGCTTCTGGAAAATTTCCTTTGGGTTTATAAGAAGCCACATTTAAAACTTGATTACTGTATTGTTCAGATAAGGTTTTACAAGCAACATATAACCTTTCTAAATGTTGATCTGTTGTTCCAACAGACAAGACACAAAGGACTAAATTTGTTTCTGCTAGCTCCACTTGGATATCAAATTTCTCTGATAAAATATGATACATTTCAAATCCTGTAAGTCCTAATCCTGAAACTTTAATAATAAGTTTTGTTTCATCAAAATGGGTTGCACCTTGATTTAAAAAATCTTCTTTAGTGTATGCTTTTAACCCTTTGAGTTTATTTATTTTAAAAATAATATCTCTCACTTTAGGTAATAATGTTTGTATTTTTTCTGAAGCTTGAAAATACATTGCTTTTCTAGCAACATCTAAACTTGCTAAAAGTAAGGCTGAAGGTGATGTTGATTGTACCATGTGAATGGTGGCGACAAGTCGTTGATAATCAAACCGTGATCCTTGCGCAAGTATGGCAGAACTTTGCGTGAGAGAGCCACTTGTTTTATGAATCGATGTTGCAGATAAATCGGCACCAGCTTGCATTGCTGTCATTGGAAGTGCATCACTAAAAACCATATGTGACCCATGAGCTTCATCCGCAAGCACTAACATGTGGTGTTGATGTGTAATATCCACAATTTCTTTCATGTTACTTGCTACACCGAAATAGGTTGGGTTAATCACAAGTACTGCTTTCGCATCAGGATGTAATGCAATTTGTTTTTTTAATGCATCGAGTGGCATGTGATTAGCAATACCTAAATCTTCATCGATGACTGGTTCTACAAATATTGGTATTGCACCACTCATAATTAATGCAGAAATAATTGATTTATGCACATTTCTAGGCATAATAATTTTTTCTTTAGCTTTTGCAGTGGACATAATCAATGCTAATATACCTAGCGTTGTTCCTCCGGTTAGGAAAAATGCATGTTCCGCTTGAAATGCATCTGCAAACAATGCTTGAGCTTCTTTAATCACACCTTTAGGTACATTTAAGTTATCAAGTCCATCAGGTGCATTGACATCAAATTTAAAGAGTTCTTCCCCTAAGATAGATGTCATATCATTATAAAATAGACCCATTTTATGTCCAGGAACATCTAATGGTACACGATCTTTTTTTGCATATTCTTTTAGCTTCGTAAAATAAGGTGTTAATTGATGATTCATAACGCCTCCTTTAGTGCATGAATATTGTATCATGAAGTCTGACTTTAAGCATCTATTTTCATCAACATTGTATGCTATAATATTAACGAGGTGAGACGATGCTAACTTATTTAGAAGATTTATATTTTGATCTAACTTCTGATCCTGTATTTTCAAATATCTTTTTTACTATTCTTGTTGTCATTATTTCTTTTTTAATTCTATTTTTAGTGCAATCCTTTATAAAGAAATATCTAAAACATGCTGCTGCTAAACAAATACGTGTCGCAAGATTTAAAACACTCTCCAAACTACTTTTTAGTTTATTAAGATATTCTGTTTTTATTATTGCAATCTTAATTATATTATCCATTTGGGGTGTGGATGTCATTCCTGCGATTGCAGGACTAGGTATCGTAGGACTTGTCATAGGTCTTGGTGCACAACGTATGATTCAAGATATGATTGCAGGCTTTTTCATTGTCTTTGAAAACCATTACGATATCGGTGATATCGTTGAAGTGAATGGTTTTAAAGGGACTGTCTTAGAACTTGGTTTAAAGTCAACAACACTTCAACATTGGACAGGTCATATTCAAATTTTTTCAAATAGTCAAATGAGTCCTGTGATGAATTATTCAAGACATTTTGCTCAGGCCTTAGTCACCGTTTCAGTGCCTTATGATGCAGATATAAAGTTACTATCATCTACATTAAACACAAATTTACAAACGCTTAAAGAAAACACAGCCATTATTTCAGATGTCATTGTTTTAGGTGTTACAAAGTTTTTAGCTTCTGGAATCGAACTCACCGTTACTTGTCAAACAAAACCAAATTTACAATATGGAGTTGAAAGAGATCTTAGACTTTTTTTACTTGAACAATTCAAACAACTTCATATCGAAATACCTTATGATCATATCGTGATTAGCTCTAAGGATCCATCATGACTGTTATCATTTTTATCATTGCATTTGTTATCTTTTTCATCATCGATATTTTATGGTTGGGATTATTTGCAAAAAACATGTATCAATCTCAAATTGGGTTTATTTTAGCAAAAAAACCAAATTGGTATGCTGCCATTCTCTTTTATATTTTATATATTGTGTTTCTGATGATCTTTGCAATCATGCCAGCATTGCAAACATCTTCATTCAATGATGCAATGTTGAATGGAGCCTTGTATGGTTTTATTACGTATGCAACATATGATTTAACAAATTTAGCAACGCTTGAAAAATGGCCACTTAAGGTCACTCTGATTGATATCACATGGGGTACACTTTTAGGGTTTTCAGTCTCTACACTGACCTATTTGATTGGTAGTTTACTATGACACATATGCTTGTTTTAAGTATTGTAATGTTAGTTTATTTACATCTATGGTTTTTAATTAGCGTCATGAGGAAGAACTTTGGCCTTGTCGATATTGCTTGGGGTCTAAGTTATGTTGTCATTGTTTGGACTGTATTTTTACATACTCAAACAATAACAACTGCATCAATAATGATGCTTGTATTTGTCACTTTATGGGGCCTTAGACTGACCTATTACTTATTTTTAAGAAATTGGTTTAAACCTGAAGATTACCGATATGTCAATATGAGAAAAAATTGGGGAAAACACCCTTACCTCAATGCTTACTTCAAAGTTTTTTATTTTCAAATCCTTTTAGCAAGTGTGATATCGCTACCGATACAAAGTGTCTTTTATGTCAATGAAGGATTAAAGTGGTATCATTTACTGATTTTGGGTTTTGGTATTTTATTATTTATTATAGGGTTTGCCTTTGAAAGTATCTCTGACGCGCAACTGAAACGATTTAAATCACTCACTGAAAACAAAGGAAAAATCATGGATAAAGGCTTGTGGGCTTTTACAAGACATCCGAATTATTTTGGTGATTTTATGATTTGGATTAGTTATTTTGTCATCATGTTTTACAGTTTAGATGTCCGTTATGGTTTTGCGATCATCGGCACATTTATTATGGGATATTTATTAAGATATGTCTCAGGCGTTCCGTTACTAGAAAAAAGATATCAAGCTGATCCACTTTATCAAGCATATGCAGAAAGAACACCTATTTTCTTTCCTAAATTAAAAAAATAAGTCTTGTGAGACTTATTTTTTTATACTTTCAATATAATGAATATATTTTGACATATCAAATTTTCTTTCTAAACCTTTATCATTCATATATCTAAGTTTCCCTAATATTGGGCGTTCAGTCCAAGCACGATCATGACGTCCATAATTCCATGCAACACTCGTATATGAATTCGGATCTCTTCCATCTAAAAAATATTTATTATTAAGATATAATGTTGTTTCAAAAGCTTCTTTATACGAGTTAGACCATTCAATGATTTTTTTGGCCCAATACATACGCATATAATTATGCATATACCCACTCAATATCATCTCTTGCATTGCTGCATTAAAATAAGGATCGTGAGTTTGAGCTTTTTCAAGTTGATCTTTAGTGTATAGATGTGGTCGATAATCGTCTTGATGTTGTTCCATGGTAATATACGCCCAAGGTTCTGTCATATGTTCAAATTGATCATATTGATGATTATAATAAACAAAATTAAAGGCGAGCTCTCTTCTTACAAACACTTGTTCAAAGATGCCATCATATGTTGCTTGATTGATGAAGTTTTTTTCTTTAGCTTTTTTAATTTCATGAACAATTTCAAGTGATGATATTTGACCAAAATGTAAATAAGGTGAAAGTGTTGATGTCACGTTTTCACCAGGTGCATTTCTATCTAAATAATCTTTTGCTTTGTACTCTATAAATGATTTTAATCGTTTTAATTAACCAAGGTTCAGCATCCGCGTCAGAAATCGTTTCGGGTGCTTTAAAAG
>JALQTF010000072.1 GCA_023264085.1 Acholeplasmataceae bacterium | reverse complement strand
CTTTTAAATCCGTGTTGTATCTAAAAATAGAATCATTGGTTCTCACAACCATGCGATAAGAAGCTTCAGCATATGTTTCATTGGTAATCACGTCATTAATCACATCCGTTCTAGGTGCAGTATATCCAACATATTCAGTATTTAATAACATGTTATCAAAACTTGTCATAAAGTTGATAAAATCATATGCGGCATCTTTATTAGACGCATTTTTAGGAATGACAAATGCATCTAACCATACATTGGTTCCTGATGCAGGGACATAATAACCTAAATCTTCGTTTTCATCCATTAAATAAACAGCATCACCTGAATAAGTAAGTGCCATCGCATATTGTGTACTTCCAGAGACAAGCATCGCATCAAATACTTCATCTGTTGCATATGTCACATTGGAACTTCTATCTTGTCCAATAAGCCAAGCTTCAGCAGCTTGAAGTTGTGCATCTGTTGGATTGTTGATGTCCACATCACCACCATATAAGGCTTTTAAAGCGACCATGATCATATCTCTTGTAGAGTCATAAAACATAACATCTTTTTCATATACATTTAATGCATCCCATCCATATGTTTCTAGTTCTTCTAACGTTATTTTAGTAGAATCATATAAAATACCGAAGTTTCCAAAGAAATATGGAACAGAGTAATTTAATATATTAAAATCTGCAGGATCACATCCACAATCTGGCCATAACTCAGTGATTGAAGGATCTAATAAATCTTTGGTCATATTAATACGTGTCCAATCGATGTCTTCAAGCAATCCTTTTACTGCAAGTTCTTCAATGGCGTAATCACTTGGAACCACAAGATCATAACTATTTGATTGATCTTCTACCTGAGGAATGGCAACTTCATTTGAATCAAAAACAACTAATTCAACTTTGACACCATATTCCTCCTCAAAAGCATCCAATAAGGATTCATCAATATATTCTGTTGGCATGAATAATTTGATGCTGTTACTAGCTTCACAAGAAGCGAGAACTGAAAGTGTTAATGCTAACACGATAAGTACTACAATTTTTTTCATTCTTCTTCCTCCTTAAGGTTTTTTTGGGTTTTAAAATAATCATAAGTGATCTTCATCCCTATGACTAAAATAATAAGGGTGGATAACGCGTTGATTGTTGGTTCAATACCGCGTTTTAAGGTATACAAGTATATGGAAATATTTTTCACAGCTGATCCACTACTTGCAAAATAACTGATGACAAAATCATCAAACGACATGGTAAATGCGATGGCTGCACCAGCAATAATACCTATACGTATTTGAGGTAAAATCACGTGCCACAATGTTTGAAGTGGTGTGGCACCTAAATCATTAGAAGCAGAAATCAAGTCGGCATCCATTTGTCTTACTTTAGGATAAACCGTAATGACAACATATGGCACACTAAATGCAATATGTGCAATGATCATAGTGGTAAGCCCACGTTCAATTTGAAATGCACCAAACAAAACAAAGAAACTAATCGCTGTAACAATTTCTGGATTAACAATGGGAATGTTGTTAAAGTTTAATGTCCATTCTCTTAACCATTTTTTGTTTTTGGATAAGCTTATAGCGCCGAGTGTCCCAATAATGGTAGAAATAATCGTTGATATAATCGCAACCAATATGGTGGTAAAGACAGCATCCATGATGGTGCTACTATCAAACAATTTCACATACCATTCAAGTGAAAATCCAGTAAATTGAATGAGGGATTTTGAATCATTGAAACTAAAGATCACTAAACTTAAAATTGGTAAGTAAATGATAAGTAAAATCATCCATAAAAATGTTTTTGATGAGAGTGTATGTTTATTCATCGCCACCCTCCGTATACTTATCTACTTTTTTGATAGCATATAAAAATACGAGGATGAGACCAGCCATGAGAAGCGCAATCGATGAACCATAACCAAAATCACCTTGAGAAATCATGGCATTTTCAATTAAGTTCCCAATTAAGAATCTTCCAGCACCTAAGTATTTAGGGACAACAAGCGTTGTTGCAGAAGGCAAGAATACCATCATAATACCTGATAAGACACCTGAAATACTTAGTGGAATCACAACCTTAATAAGTGTTTGAAGCTTATTTGCACCTAAATCTGATGCTGATTCATATAAACTGATATCAATTTTAGATAACACCGTATAAATAGGAAGTACCATAAATGGCAAATACACATAGGTCATACCAATGACAATTGCAAGATTTGTTCCAATAAGATCAGGTGCAATCATTAAGATCACTTGTTCTAATGCTTTTGTTCTAAGGAGCATGTTGATCCACATTGGCGCAGTAATCAATAAAATAAGTAATGTCTTTGTTTTTGTATTTGACTTTGAAATAATGTAAGCTAGTGGATATCCAATAATTAGTGATACCACAGTCGCAACAAAAGCAAGTCCAATGGATTCTGCCATAAGTCCAACAAAAATAGGTTCATTAATGAATCTTAAGTAATTATCTAATGTAAAGATGAGTGTGAATGTTTGAGAGGTTTCTCTCGATTGAAATGAATACAAAAGCATTAAAAAGATTGGAATAATGATAAGCACAACAATGAGTGCTTGATAGGGAATTCCAAGGAATCCTTCGAATGTCCAACGTTTTTTTGTTTTTGCTTTTGGTTTAGATATTACGAATGGTTTCAATTCGAACGCTCCATCACATGAATATCTTCAGGTAGAAATGAAAGTCCTACTTTTTTATGAAGTGGTTGTGCATCTGTTGTATGAATGGTATAAGTGCGATCTTTGGTTTCAACATCAATTTCATAATGTACACCTTTAAAAACAATATCCACAACTGTCCCTTCAATGAGGCCATCATTTATATCTACAATATCAATATCTTCAGGTCGAATCACAATATCTACTTCTTCATTGAGTCCAAAACCTTTGTCTACACAGGTAAAGTCTTGATGATCAAAATGCACGAGAAAATCTGTTTTCATGACACCTTCAATAATATTTGATTCACCAATAAAAGTTGCAACAAATTTATTAATTGGCTCATTGTATATATCTACAGGTGTGCCTACTTGTTGAATTTCACCATGATTCATGACAACAATTTTGTCACTCATTGTGAGTGCTTCTTCTTGATCATGTGTCACAAAAACAAAGGTAATGCCTGAACGTCTTTGGATTTCTTTTAATTCGTATTGCATTTCTTGACGCAGTTTTAAGTCAAGTGCAGCAAGTGGTTCATCTAATAATAAGACCTTTGGTTCATTAATAAGAGCACGTGCGATTGCAACACGTTGTTGTTGCCCTCCAGATAGTTTATGAACACGTCTATTTTCATAACCTTCAAGGCCAACAAGTTTTAAATATTTTCTAACCTTTTCATCCATATCAAGTTTGATTTGATCAATGGATTCGATAAATGATTGTTTTTTTTCTTGATATGTTTTCTTGAATGTTTCTTTTGTCCAATTGTTTTCTAATGCTTCTTTTTTAAGTGAACGCTTTAAATCTTTAAGTCGTGTAAAACGTCCGAGTGCTTCTTGTTTCACGCGCAAACCAAATGCAACATTATCATATACATCTAAATGAGGAAAAAGTGCGTAACGTTGAAAAACTGTGTTAGTTGGTCTTTTATGTGATGGAATCCCTAAAATTGATTTCCCTTGGAACAAAACATCACCTTGTGATGGTTCCACAAAACCTCCAATAATACGAAGTGTTGTTGTTTTACCACAACCAGATGGTCCTAAAAAAGTCACAAATTCCTGTGCATCTATTTCTAAATCAATGCCACGCAAAACGACTTGACCATTAAACTCTTTTGTTAAATCAACAAGTTTAATAAGTGGCTCAGCTAAATTTTGCGTATTTTTAACATCTTTTAATGTATCTTTTTCCATCGTTTTTCCTTTTGTTTAATGTGTATAAGTCTGAGGCAGTAAATCGCAATTATTGTTTAATCATATTAAACTATTAGTTCAATGATTTTAAACAAAGCCACATACATTATACATAATGTATATGTAATGTCAACATAAAAGTTAAAAGCTTTAAAATTTACGTTTATTAAAGTATAATATTAATTAATGAGGTATTTATGTTTCAACAAGCATTACAATTACAAAAAACACCAAAATATATCATCCAAGGCTTGATTTTCTTTATATTATTCATGGTTATTTATACAGTCGTTGAT
>JALQTF010000021.1 GCA_023264085.1 Acholeplasmataceae bacterium | reverse complement strand
GAGCTCTCTTCTGACAAACACTTGTTCAAAGATGCCATCGTATGTTGCTTGATTGATTAAATTCATTTCTTTTGCTCGTCTAATTTCATGGACAATTTCAAGGGATGCTATTTGACCAAAATGTAAATATGGAGAGAGTGTTGAAGTTACATTTTCACCTGGTGCATTTCTATCTAAATAATCTTTTGCTTTGTACTCGATAAATGATTTTAATCGTTTTTTAGCTTCTTGATATCCACCAACAAAATAAGGTGTTTCTAAGACATTCTGATCGATGGGAAGTGTTTTTACAAAGTCATTGATTGAATTAAGATCTACATCACTTTTTAATTCAATATAATTACCTTTGTATAAGGATAACATTTCATAATCATCAAACGCATCAAATTGTTTGTGGAGTTTTGGACGTATGGTATATGCACCATATTCCATCTTTTGCGAGGCAACCTCAACAGGTACAATGAGTTCAGTATCTATTTCAATCATGGTATATTGACCTTTAATGTTTTTATATAGATCATTTCTCCAAGATCTAGGATGTCTTAAATACGCTTTATCTAAGATGATCAAATCGCCTTGTTGTAACATATTCATGATGTTTTTACTTGGATCACCAAATGTTATTTTAAATGGAATCTTTAATGATTTAAATGATGTCTCAAGTTCTTTTATCCCCTCTAACATAAAAACATAGTGTCTTCTATTCGCATCTTTGTAACTAGGGATGACATTAAAAACTACAACCAACGGACAGTTTTTTTTGTTCGCTAAATCAACGGCATAGTTTAGTGCATGGTTATAGTGAATTCTTTGAGCACTTTGCATCCAATAAATGACACGATTTGTTTCTATAGATGTGTTTTCTTGAATGATTTTCATTCGATTTAAATTCATCGTTTCTCCAACTCAATTATATTGTTTTTTGAAGCTGTTTAATGATGGCTACTTTCTTTTCTTGTGTAACAAAATGCTTATGTCTAAATACATCATAATCTGTGATACACTCATCAAGTATTGCTTCATATAGCTTAGCAGCATACAATAATGGTTTAGAAACATCTTTTGAAAATGCATCTATATGATCATATGCGTATTGATAATAGTTTCTAGCAATACCAGAAAGTTCATCAAATAACTGTTTAAATTTTTCAGAAGGACCTTCTATCATTTCTTCTTCTATTTGGATGCCATATTTTTTAAGCATAGTTTGCGGAATGTAGATTCTTCCTTTTTTAAAATCTTCACCAACATCTCGTAAAAAGTTTGTAATTTGCATGGCATATCCTAATTGAATCGCAAATTCTCTCAACTTATGATGTTTTTTTGGTGCAAGAATTGGAAGTAACATAAGACCAACAGAAGATGCAACATAATAACAATACCCCAAAACATCTTCAAGTGTTTCATATGAATGAATCATGATATCCATTCTTTGACCTTCAATCATCTCAAAGTATGGTTTAAAATCATAATCATTTCCGTAAAAATCATCTTTGATTAATTTTAATGCTCTAAACACTCTAAGTGTTGTTTTTTTGTTATCTCTAAAATTAGCCAATTCTTTTTCAAGTGTATTCAAACCATCAATGTCTTGATGTTCATCGATGAGATCATCTGCATAACGACAAAAAGCGTATACGACGTATATCGCGTGTCTTTGTTTTTTATTGTCAATTTGTGAAAAAGCCTTATAAAAAGTAAGTGAATTCTTTTTGATGATTTGTTCACAATACTTAATAAGTCTCCACTCTTTAAACTGTATCAATAAAAGAATCCCGATAACAGCAACAAAAAGACCGAAAATAGTTAATGTAAACCAATCATTCATTTGGATGATCCTTTAAAATTTCATTCACAGCAAGTTTTGCTGATTTTAATACAATCGGTACACCAGGACCTGGATGTGTTGAAGATCCTGTGAAGTAAACATTTTTAAGCGGTTTTAAAGTTGCTTGTGGTCTAAAATATAAACTTTGATTTAAGGTTGGACGCAAGCCAAATGTTGCACCATGATTCAAATTAAATTTTTCTTCCCATGTATTAGGTGTTGAAACATGCAAGACTTCGATGTGTTGACGAATATCATGAAATGTAGGGATTTGTTCAATCATAGATAATATTTTTTCTTGATATGTACTAATTTGTTTGTTATCCCAAGTAACATGCTTATCTTGGGTATTTGGTACGGGCACAAGCACGTATAAAATTTCTTTTCCTTCGGGAGCAACTGAAGCATCTATTTGAGAAGGTGAATATAAATAAAATGAAGGGTCTTCTGGAATCACAGAATCAAACAAATCATTAATATTCTTTTTGAAATCTGCAGCAAATCTTAGTGAATGTATATCGGTTGGATATTTTTTATCTAACCCTAAATACATGATAAAGACTGAAGATGAATAGGTCATCTTTTTAATTTTTTTGTCTTTAAATTTACCTCTATTTTTAGGTTGCTTTATTAAGTTTTCTACTGCCCATGGAAAGTCTGCATTCGTTAAAAAAATATCTGCTTCTTTAATGTCTTCTTTGATGCGTATACCTTTTGCCACATTGTTTTCAATCACGATTTCATCAACAGATTGATTTAAATGAATACGTCCACCTAATTCTAAAAATCTTTTTTCCATAGCAACTGCCATTTGATACATGCCACCTTCAATGTAGTGGATGCCGTATAAAAGTTCAATCATCGGAATGATTGTATAAATGGAAGGACCTTGAAATGGGGACACACCAATGTAAAGCGTCTGAAATGATAATGCTTGTCTTAATTTTTCATTTTTTACAAATCTTGAAATGGAATCATATGCATTATTAAGTGTTTTTAAACGGTATCCATGATAAGGCGTTTTTAAATTAAAAAAATCTCTTTTTCTGCGATAAGATACATCTAGAAAATGCTTTTTAGCAATAATGTATCGACCATAAACATCTGATAAATAAGATAGGTATCCATATGCCTCATCTTCACCAAATGCTTCAAGTTCTTTCATAAGTTTATTGAGATTTGATGACACTTGAAAGGACGTACCGTCTCTAAAATATAATTTATAAAGTGGGTCAAGTGGTGTCATTTTTAAATAATCATCTGGATTTGCACCGGATGCAGTAAAGACATCTCTATATTCATCTGGTAACATGGTAATGGTTGGACCATAATCGAATGTAAACCCTTTGTCTTTAAGTTGAAACATACGACCGCCAACACGATCGTTTTTTTCATAAATGTCAACTTGGAATCCTAAGGATTGTAATCTTATCGCTGATGACAGTCCAGCTGCTCCAGCACCTATGATGATAACTTTTTTCATGCTTACCTAATTTCTTCCATATTTTACCATAACAAAAAGATTCTATAACATCGTGATATATTGTGTGATATACTCTAAATACAACCATAATAAAGGAGAATATTATGTCTACAAATGTAGAAACATTAAATGTGGATGTTAAAATAGATAAACTCATCTCATTTAATAAAAAAATGGGGATTGTACACCTCGTTCAAGGTTTATTAATGATGCTTTTTGCATTCTTTGTTTATCCTAACATGACAAGCCAAGGTGCCTTTACAATTCCGGTTATCGGTAACTATTTAGAGTTTGTTCAAGGTGAGGGTTTAGTTCTAACCAATACAGATACTTTATTTGAGCTACCTTTCTTGCAAATGACTGCGAGTTTCTTATTAATCTCAGGTATATTTCACTTTTTGATTGCTTTTGTCTGGAAAGATAATTACCGTGCTGGATTAAAAGTTGGTATCAATAAATATCGTTGGTATGAATATGCGTTATCATCATCTTTAATGATTATTTTAATTTCATCATTATTTGGCGTTAGAGATGTTGCCGTTTTTGCACTCATTGCGCTAGCAAATGCAGCCATGAACTTCTTTGGATTAGATATGGAACTCCTTAATCAAGGGGAATCTAAAGTAGGTAAAAAAATTAATTGGTTGCCGTTTATTTTTGGTTCTATCGTAGGGCTAGCACCTTGGGTTGCAATTGCATTTTATATTGGTGTCAATCCAAATTTAGAAAATGTTCCTGGTTTTGTATGGGCAATACTTGCAACTTACTTTATTGCATTTAATACATTCCCTGTAAATATGTATCTACAATATAAAGGACTTGGCAAATTTAAAGATTATTTATACGGTGAAAGAGGTTATATCATCTTATCACTTGTTGCTAAAACAATTTTAACTTGGCTTGTATTATTTGGAGCCTTCCAACCATCTTAAGATATGATATACTAAAGACTAAGGTAACTTAGTCTTTTTTTTAGGAGTTTTTATGTTCTATAAAGTGTTTCATCCAGAAATTTTTCAAGGACATTTAAATAAAAAAAATTACTTTGAAGGGTGGTATTTTAAGTATGTATCGCCGAGCTTATCTCATACCTTTGCTTTTATTCCAGGGATTAGTTTAAATAAAGAAGATCCACATGCCTTCATACAAGTATTCATTTCTGATCGGACATCTTCTAAAGAAACATTAAAAACCTACTATGAAAGATTTGATATTGAAGCTTTTTCATTTCATCCAAAAATATTTAAAATTCAAATTAGCCAAAATATATTTTCATCAGAATCTGTGTATCTTTCATTAACATTAGATCAAGTGGATTTACAAGTCCATTTAGAAAATATAGAACTCACGCCGATTAAATCAAGTATCTTCTTTCCTTCTATTATGGGTCCTTTTGGGTATTTAAAATTTATGGAAACGTATCATGGCATCGTTTCTATGTCTCACAAAGTCAATGGTTCAATATTATTTGGAAAAGAAGCGATTTCATTTAAAAATGGTAAAGGATATATCGAAAAAGATTGGGGAACCTCCTTTCCAAGTAGTTATACTTGGATGCAATCCAATCATTTTAAACATAAAAAGACATCCTTTATGCTTTCATATGCTACAATCCCATTCTTATTCTTTAAGTTCAAAGGACTCATTTCAGTTTTAATGCTCGATGGTAAAGAATATCGTTTCGCTACCTATAATTTAACTTCAGTCAAATCTATGACTTATGATGATCATTCCGTTTCACTAGTACTAAAGAAAAGAGCGTATCGTCTAGTTGTGACAGCTACTACTTCAGATTATAAAGATTTACCTTCCCCTAAATTAGGTAAAATGAATGAAACGATTAAAGAAGGATTGTCAGGTAATATTGAGCTAAAATTATATAAGAAAAAAAACCTTATCTATGAAGATATCGGGTCTGCATCAGGTATTGAAATTATGTTAAAGCCTCATTAGAGGCTTTTTCTATTAAGTGGCATGGTCATACAATGAGGACCACCTCTTCCTCTAGATAATTCTGAAGAAGGCATTGGATAAAACGTGATTCCTGCATCTTTGAATAATTGATTTGTAATAATATTTCTGTCATAACAAATAATATGATGAGGTGCAATTGCAAGTGTGTTTGCAGCATCATTCCATTGTTCTCGTTTTGCATAAATATCGTCACCATCTCCGACTTCAATCAATGACACGTTTCCAAATAAGTCATTAAGTAATTGTTTGAAAGTTTGCGTGATCGCCAGGAACTGATGATCGATGATCTTAAAAAAAAGACTTTGGTCGAGTGCATGTTTATCATATACAAATTGTGTCTTACTTATTGGTGTGAAAACAGTGTCTAAATGCATATAACTACGTTTTTTAGGTAACTCAATTATAATGATTTCTTGTGGATAATTCAAAGCCTTTAATTTTTTATGAAGTGCAATCACAGCTTCTTTTTCAGTGCGTTCTGAAATTCCAATAAAAATGACATTTCCTAACATGATAACATCCCCACCTTCGATTGAATGAAGCTGATCATTCATGTCGATGACTTTTTGATGTTTAAATAACGGATGATGCATAACAATGACTTTAGAAATTAGGGATTCTCTTTTTCTAGCATTCATATTCATATGGCTAATCACACAAATATCATCGATCATAAACATGGGATCTCTTTGGAATAATAAATTTGGTAAAGGATCTAAAATAAATAAAGCATCTTTATTTTCCAGAGCCATAGACGCATACGTAATTCCTTCGATTAAGGTTTTGATAAACTCTTTATGATTCAGTGAATGAAGCATTTCTTTCACACGTTCTACCACAGAAATCTCTTTTGACTTTAAATCATGTATGATAAGACGTATAAACATGTCTTTTACATCTTTATCATCAATAATGTCATGGATTAATTCTTTAATCTCAATTGTCGTAATATTTTGTTTATTTAAATAATCGACCATTTGCTGGTGTTCAAAAATAGCTTTATCTAAAAATGGCATATCATCAAACAACAATCTCGCAAGATTGCTAGGTGTTAATTGTTCGATTTCATTACCAGGTTGATGTATTAAAACGATGTCTAATATATCCGCATCATGTTTGACTCTCATATATAAATTATAGCACAGGAGTTTTTATGAATCTTTATCTCTTTCAACAAGATCTTAGAGTTCATGATCAAGCATTACTCAATAAAGCACTTCATGATGGTCCTATCATCGGTCTTTTTATATTTCCTAATGCATGGTTTTCAAAAGATAAAGACGGCATTGTAAAAAAGGATGCTTCTTATCTTTCTTTTATTTATCAAACTTTGCTTGATTTAAATCATCAATTAAAGACACTGAATATCCCTTTAATTATTAAAAAGGGGACACCTAAAGATATATTAGACGACATCATTTCAACATATGGCATTACATCCATTTATTTTGAAACGTTACCAGGATATGAAGAAAGATTGTTATATTCAACAATTCAATCTTTTGGGTTACGTACAGTAACCGATCAAATGAAACCTTTATATAAAACGCACACGTTACCGTTTGAAATTAAAGACTTGCCTTTTGTTTTCACACAATTTAGAAAACAAATAGAACGGTTACCTAAAATATTCACCGAAAATCTTGATCTTGTTCCACAAGAAAAAATCTCGATTGATGCATTTATTCCTAATCCTGATACTCTTGGTATAAAAATCATTCAACATGAACTGATACCTGGTGAAATAGCCGCACTTAAACACTTACACACCTATTTATTTGAGAAACAACTTGCTAAGACATATAAAGAAACTCGTAATGGTATGCTTTTATTTGATAATTCAACAAAGTTTTCAGCATATTTAGCAACTGGTG
>JALQTF010000071.1 GCA_023264085.1 Acholeplasmataceae bacterium | reverse complement strand
TATCAAAAAAGCCTTTCATGCGTTTCAAGAAGCAGATCAAGTGGCTGCTAAAGACACATTGAAATTAGATGATGCGGTAGATGCTGCTGAAGAAAATATTGCAAAACATGCTCTCCAAGTCATTTGGCGTGAACAACCTGTGGCTTCAGATCTTAGACTTGTGACAGGCATATTAAAGATGATTACAGATATCGAACGCATTGGGGATCATGCATGTGATGTTGCTTATATGACAACAAACATTAATGCCAAACCGAATTCACATGTGTTATCACTTGCTACAAAACTCATGAATAATTTAGAAGCAATGTATAAAATGACGATTGAAGCGCTTGAGCTCAACAATGAAGCACTTGCACAAAAAGTGATTGAAGAAGATGAACAAATAAATCTTGTTTATAAAGAAGCCCTTTCTAAAATTACCGATATGATTAAAAAAGATCAAATCGAAGCTGAAGAAGCAGTGTATAGTTTGATGATTTTAAAATATTTAGAAAAAATTGGGGATCATGCCACCAATATTGCAGAATGGATTATTTTTACATTAACAGGTATACATAAAAAAACGGAGCTATATTAATATGAATAAAAAAGTCAAAGTTGCATATGTATGTGTACACAACTCATGCCGTAGTCAAATGGCAGAAGCTCTAACAAAACTATATCATGATGATTTTTTTGAAGCGTATAGTGGTGGTACAGAAACGCGTCCTCAAATTAATCAAGATGCAGTAAGAATCATAAAACAGTTACATGGTGTGGATATGAATGTCACACAATCATCTAAACTCATTGATGACTTACCAGAAGTCGATGTTGTGATTACGATGGGATGTAATGTCGATTGCCCATGGTTGCCTTGTCAATTTAGAGAAGATTGGGGATTAGATGATCCTTCGCATGGTCCTGATGAAGGCTTTATTATGACACAAAATGTGATTCAAGATAAAATCAAATCATTAAAAGAAAGAATCATAAATAAAGAGATAGACATAAAATAAGGGTATTCAATGCCCTTTTTTGTTATGATAAACATAAGAGGTATTTAATGAAAGAAACACAATTATTAACAAAAGAAGTATATCATTCTGATTTCTTGTCAATTGTTGAAGATACTGTAATGACATCTGAAAATATTCAAACCAAAAGAATCGTTGTCAAACATTCTGGAGCCAGTGCTATTTTACCTATCACAAAAGATGAAAAAATCGTTCTTGTAAAACAATTTCGTTATCCAATCGGAGAAATCACCATAGAAGTTCCAGCAGGTAAGCTTGAACTTAACGAAGATCCATTATTATGCGCAGAAAGAGAATGTGAAGAAGAAGCTCACGTGAAACCTAAAACCATTGATCATGTGATGTCGATACACAATTGTTTAGGTTATAGTGATGAAGTCATTCACTTATACATCGGTTATCATTGTGAAGACGTCAAAAAACCTTTAGATAAAGATTTAGATGAGTCTTTTGAGATTGGATATTACACAAAAAAAGAAGTGCAAGCACTTCTTGAAAATAAGATAATTACAGATGCTAAAACGATCATTTTACTTCAGCATTATTTTGCCTTGAACGCGTTTTAATAATAAGCTTCGTGATTCTTGGTTGATTGTATTTTTGAATCAAAATAAAAGGGATATTAAAGAGGATTGCATAGGCAATCATGAACCATCCTACCCATACTGGATTAAATAAAAAGAAGATTGGTGCAGGTAACATTTGAAGATAATGTGTGAGTTCTGCACGTCGAGTTTCAATTAAAAATTTCTCATAATAAGAGAGATTTTTTTCTTTTAAGTGACGTTTTGAAAAACCTTCTTTAAAATATGCTCCACCATCTGGTGAAAATTTTTTCCATTTGTGAACATAGAAAACTTTCTTAAGAAAAAACTGTTGTATTGGTCTTGGATCGATATCATCTGGAATTGGTTTTTCAAAAAAACGATCGGGTATTAAGATGGCAATTTTAGCAAACCCCATATGAAAAACAAACCATAAAACGATATCTAAAATGATTGTTAGCCATAAGTCTAAGGTGAAAAGGGGTAATGTCATACTGAACGTCCTTTCCAAACATTATTTTTGAAGACATAAATTCTAAAAAAAGAATAAATGAAGACATATAGAAAAAATAGTGCATGTAGAGGATATAGTAAGATAATCGTAGGTTTGAAATTGCCTATGTGTCGACTAAAAATGTATAATTGTAAGCCAAAGATAACATAAATCAATATGGGTATAAGCAGTAGTTCACCAGAAATCCATGCGGTTACAAGGATATTGATAGATGCATAAGGTGCAGAAATCCATAAAGATAATAAGATCGCTTGGATCATACCTATTGCGATGGCACCATTGGCGAAGTTTTTACCAAATCCAGAGAGCATATCATGAAATCCATCTGGATACATTCGAAAAGATACGATACCTTTACCGATGATACTACGTATGTTTTTTCCATGTTTTAGAAATGATTGCCCTAAATAAATATCTTCTAGTACTTGATTGGTTACAGAAGGATCTCTGGCAAAATCTAAGTAGTCTTTTTTAAGCATCACTTGAGTGGGTCCGAAAAAGGCTCGAGGTGTCAGCTTATGTTTAAAGATAGTATATGTATTGGCTGCCATGACAACAAGTACATTAAAAAAGACAGATAAACGTTCAATCGGACGCTTCATTAGGTGATAAGGTTGTACAGATAACGGTGTTTTTGTTTTTAAAAATGTATGCAGTAATGCTTCAATACCATTTTTGAGAATAATAGTATCTGCATCTAAAAAAATAAGAATGTCCCCTGAAGCAGATAAGACACCTTGATCAAGTGCCCAAGGTTTACCTTTCCATGCTTTTGGTCGTTTTTTTGGTTGAATTACTTGAAAACCAAAAGAGGTTACAACAGCTTTTGTATCATCTTCAGAATGGTCATCAACAACAATGATTTCGACGTCACTTTTATAAGGTAATAAAGATTTAAGCAAAGGTTGAATACGTTTAGACTCATTTCTCGCAGGAATAATAATAGAGATAGAAATATCACTTGGTAGCGTGTAAGAACCTATTTTTTTTGGTTTTAATGCAAATAATAAATAAGAGCCAATCAGTATAAAAACAATGGTGACATAATAGTGTATGGGCATATACATATCCTTTATGTGTATTGTATCATACAAAAAAAGCCTTTATGTCACCATAAAAGCTTTTTATTATTTTAATACATTGGGGGCATTGCTGGTGCAGGTGATTCTTTTTCGTCTTTATTG
>JALQTF010000051.1 GCA_023264085.1 Acholeplasmataceae bacterium | reverse complement strand
GTTGACTCAAAAAGTTCTCATAAAGTGTGACAATTTCACCTATAAAATGTAATCTTTCTTGAAATACTGAAGTTAATTGTAATAGCCAATTATCATCTTTAATCTCAATCTTATAATCTATCAAGAATGGTTTAATTGATTGACTCAAAGTTTCGATACTAAGGGCTTTAATGTATTTACTGTTGATAAACTTTAATTTTTCACGATCAAACATAGAAGGTGCTTTAACAAATCTTGTCCCATCAAAATAGTCAATAAATTGTTGTTTTGTAAGTAGTTCTTGATCGATTGGTGGAGACCAACCAAGCAATGCTATGAAATTAAACATTGCATCTGGTAAATACCCCGACGATTTATATTCAGATATAAATTGCATGACATTTTGATCGCGTTTTGAAAGCTTTTTCTTTTGTTCGTTGACGATGATTGTCATGTGTCCGAATCTAGGAGGTTCAAATCCTAACGCTTCATACACCATGAGTTGCTTTGGTGTATTTGTTATGTGTTCTTCACCTCTAAATACATGACTAATTTCCATATGATGGTCATCAACAACAACGGCAAAGTTATAGGTAGGAATCCCGTTTTCTTTAACCATGATCCAGTCTTCAACATCTTCACTATTAAAAGATAATTGTCCTCGAACGATGTCATCAAAGACATACGTTTTATTTTTTGGTACTTTAAATCGAATCGCACCGTTATCTTCTTTGTATGCCATACCTTCGTTTAGAAGTTGTGTCGCATATTGTGAATATAAAGGGAGTCTTTCAAGTTGACGATATGGTCCATAAGACCCTCCATGCATTGGAGATTCATCAATTTCAATACCTAACCACTCAAGGAGTTCTAATTGTGATTGTTCGCCACCTTCGACATTTCTATTGATGTCAGTATCTTCGATTCTAACGATAAAATCACCATCATAATGCTTGGCGTATAAATAGTTAAATAATGCACTTCTTGCGTTTCCTATATGCAATAATCCTGTTGGACTTGGTGCATATCTTACTCTGACTTTTTGCATAAATTACCCCGTATAACCGAATGAACCTTTGTAGTGAATTGATTCTAAGTACTTCTTAACATCTTTTCTATTTTTAAAGACAATGATTTTATCTTTGTATGTTTTCATGTAATGTTTAAACAATTGCTTTGTATCTTTTTTTCTCCCATCCCATAATATCCACTTAACAAATGATGGATCAATACGTTCAGGGTTTCCTAATGCCATTGTATCACGTTGTTTCTTTCTATATTTAAAATATCGTCTTAATAATCCAAAAAAACATGTCCATCTTCCAAGATTAAATAAAAAGATGTGATCTGCTTGTTCTAATCTATTTTGAGCTAAATAACGATAGGTGCCATCAATAACCCATTGATCTTTATTCATCATATCAAAAATACGACCCTCTGTGACTGTTCTGTCATTGATGGTCATATTTTCATTAAAGTATATTGTATCAATGTGGAGTACTGGAATATTATAATGCGCTGAAAGTTTTTTTGAAAATGTCGACTTTCCACTCGCAGAATAACCAACAACAGCAATTTTCATAGACCCTCTTAGTAAAATAAAGAGGACACTAGGTCCTCTCTATGCATTAACGTTTTGAGAATTGTGGTGCACGACGTGCTTTTTTCAAACCATATTTTTTACGTTCTTTCGCACGTGGATCACGTGTGATAAGTCCTGCTGGTTTTAAAGTTGCACGTAATTCAGGGTTGATTTCAAGTAATGCACGTGTAATTCCTAATCGAATTGCACCTGCTTGACCTGTAAGACCACCACCGAATACATTGACCGTGATATCGTATTTTCCTTCAGATTCGGTTAAGACAAGTGGTTGTGTGACATCTAAACGTGTTGCAGCAGAAGGGATGTATTCTTCAAATGGACGTCCATTAATCACGAATGCACCTTTACCACTCGTTAAGATAACGCGTGCAACACTGCTTTTGCGACGACCTGTACCTAAAAATTGATTATCTGACATATTATACCTCTAATTCCTTTGGTTGTTGTGCAGAATGTTTATGTTCGCTTCCAGCATATACAAATAATTTTTTCGCTTGTGCGCGTCCTAATTTTGTATGAGGTAGCATACCTTGTACTGCTTTCTCAACCATACGTGTTGGGAACTTATCCATCGTTTCTCTTGCAGTGCGCGATGTGAGTCCTCCATTATAACCACTGTGTTTATAATAAAGTTTTTGATCCCATTTTTTTCCTGTTAATTGAATCTTTTCTGCATTGATGATAATGACATAATCACCTGTGTCTACATGAGGAGTGTAGGTAGGTTTATGTTTTCCTTTTAAGACAGAAGCAACAACAGTTGCAAGGCGTCCTAAAGTCTTATCAGTAGCATCAACGACAAACCATTGGTGTTCAACGGTTTCATTCTTAGCCATATATGTGTTCATATTTTTCTCCTTATATTTTTATAAGGGCTATTGTGGATAAAACTTGTACCTTTTAAATCTTACTATAACAAAGGATAAAAGTCAACAAAAAAACCATGTTATGTCATGGTTTTTCTTAGGAAATTTCCGTACACAGATCTTACGGGTGTTGTCACGATAAATGCTTTCGGATCAATTTGCTGAATTAATTTAAATAATGTCTCAAATTCATACCTTGAGATGATGACATATATCATCATTTTATTAGACTTGGAATAAGCGCCTTGTGCCTCTAAATAAGTCACGCCACGTCTTATTGTATGTATGATTTGTTCTGCAATCGCTTCATGTTGATTACTAATCACTTGAACAGAAATATGTTGATAAGAAGTATGAATTAAATCTAACCCTATCGTCGATGCAATGATTCTTACAATCGTATAAGATACAATGATACCACCTGCAACTGACACACCGCTTGGACCAACTTGCCCACCAATAATGAAGGCACCTAATATCGCAACGGTGATATTCACAACGAGCGAAATAAATCCAACGGATTTACCAGATTTTAGCGAGACATATTGTGCAATGATGTCAATGCCACCTGTAGAAGCACCATATCTAAGTGCGCCACCAGCTCCAATACCAATAAGCAAACCACCCAAAGTAGAGGCTGCGAATACATGTACTTGTTCGCTTAGTCCAAAATCAATTTTAGGAATAAGTGACAAAAATAGTGTTTGAAAAACAATAGAGATTAGGGTATGAATGGTAAAACGATGGGATACACCTTTCCATCCTAAGATAAGGATTGGAATATTTAATATCATGTTCACTGTTGCTAAAAATGTAATGCCTGTGGTTTGATTAAAAACAACAAATAATGTATCTCTAAAAAGTTGTGCGATCCCTAATACGCCACCTGTATACATAGGTACAACTGACGCTTCAATAAACCATAAAACTCCTACTGCGTAGACAAATGTAAAAAATATTACTGCAAAAATACGTTTAAACTCTAAGTTCCAAATAAAGGAATCTTGTTTCATAGTTTATCCAATAATCTCCTCTAATTTTTTGTCAAAATCAAATCTTTCAAATAATACTTCTGGTTTTGATAATTGTATTGAATGTGTCCCATCAAATGATTGTAATGAATCAAATGTATCTTTTGTCGATTGAACCAACGCTAAAATACGTGCGGATGTCTCAGGAATGAATGGCGTTAACAAAACACCAATAAATCTTGATACTTCAATCAAATGATATAAAATTTCATCTATCATTTTTGATTGAGCATCTTCTTTAAATACTTTAAAGGGTTCTGTGAGATCAATATATTTATTTGCTTGTCTTGCTAATTCAACAACAACTTCAAGCGCATCTGCAACTTTAAGATCATCCATGAGTGTGCGCATTTTGTCAAGTGCACCAAGTGCACTGTTTTTTAATGCCTTCGAAGATTCAAGTGTCGATGATTGATACGTTATATGACCCTCTCGATACTTCATAGCCATACCAATACTACGATTCACAAGGTTTCCAATTGTATTGGCTAAATCAGAATTATTTCTTTCGATGATAAGCTCATAAGTCATATTCCCGTCTTGAGCATATGGTATTTCATGTAACACATAATAACGAATGACATCCTTTTTAAAGTGTGTTAGTAAGTCATCGACATACATCACGTTACCAACGGATTTGCTCATTTTACCTTTATTAACTAAAATCCAAGGATGACCAAATACTTGTTTTGGCAGTGGTAAGTCTAATGCCATCAAAAAGATTGGCCAATAAATCGTATGAAATCTCAAGATATCTTTTCCAATTAAATGGACGTCTGCAGGCCAAAACCTATCCATTTCATTTGAAGATGTGTCAGGGTGAAATCCTAATCCAGTAATATAATTAGATAAGGCGTCCATCCATACATATATCACATGATTTGTATTGTTTTGTACTGGAATTCCCCATTTAAATGATGTCCTGGAGATAGATAAATCAGGTAATAATTCCGATAAGAAGTTTTGGATCATTTCATTCTTTCTAGATTCCGGAGAAATAAATGTTGGATTTTCTTGTATATGTTGTAATAGTTTTTCTTGATATTTTGACATTCTGAAAAAATATACTTCTTCTTCAGTCCATACAAGCGTGTCACCTTGAGGCCCTTTTCCATCGACAATATCTTTTTCTTGTATGTAGGATTCTTCTGAAACTGAATACCATCCTTGGTATGTTCCTAAATAAATGTCATCTTGCGCTAACAATTTATCAAAGATACGTTGCACTGAATGTTTGTGATGTGCATCGGTAGTTCTAATAAATTTGTCATAGGAAATATCTACAAGACCATAAATACGTTTAATTTCATTACTAATCTGATCTACGTATGTTTGTGGATCAAGATTTTTCTCATTTGCTTTTGTTTCAATCTTAAGTCCATGCTCATCAGTACCTGTTTGGAAATATACGTCATATCCATCTAAACGTTTAAATCTAGCAATCGCATCTGCTAAAATAGCCTCATAGACATTCCCAATATGTGGAATTGCTGAAGCATATGCAATCGCAGTTGAAATATAATATGGTTTTTTATTTTGCATCATTGTCTCCTTTTGTTTTTAAAAAGGCATATACAGTGTTTTTAGATTGCTTGTACTCATGAGCAATCATTTTCATTGCTTCATTTTTATTGAAGCCTTCTTTTAATAGTTTTTCATACTTATGAAAAACCTCTTGATCAAGTGGTTTTTCATCATATTTTACACCATGAATTAGTATAACATATTCCCCTTTTTCTTGTATGTTCATCGCTTCAGTATCTTCTAAATTTCCATAATAAAATGTTTCAAACTTTTTAGTTATTTCACGCGCCAATGTCACTGATCTAGCACCTAGTATTTGATACATGATCTTAAGTGTTTTTTTTATTCTAGTTGGGGATTCATAAAAAATAATCGTTGCTTCTAAACTTTTTATATGTTGAAGCATGACTTGTTGTTTTGATTCTTTTTTAGGAAAGAAACCACCAAAATAAAAGGGATATGGGGGCAGTTTGCTTGCAACAAGTGCATTTAACACAGCACTTGTACCTCCAATTGGAATAAGTCTTATGTCATTTTCTGATGCAAGTTGAATGAGTTCATATCCAGGATCTGAAATAAGAGGTGTTCCTGCATCTGATATGATTGCAACAGATTGTCCAGATGTAATTTTGTCAATAATTAGCTGTGTTTCAGCTTGTGAGGTGTGCTCGTGATAACTTTGATAAGGTGTTTGAATGTCATAATAACGAAAAAGGGTTTTGGAAACCCTTGTATCCTCACACAAAATAAGATCGACTTGTTTTAATATATGGATTGCTCGAAATGAAATATCTTCTAAATTTCCGATGGGTGTTGAGACAATATATATACTTTTTGGTTCTATTTTTTCCATGGGTGTTTAATGAGTTTCTGAATATTTTCTCTTAAATCTTTTTCTTGGTATACATATTGTATAAGTTCATGCTTCATATCATCTTTGATATGGAATCGCATGCGAATGGTTTCTAAAAATTCATGCTCTGCCGTATTATATACATTTTCAAATAATGAAATTCTAATGAGATTTAAATATACAATGCGTTGTGTCGTTTCATCGAGTACATCAAAAAATTGGATGGTATCTTCTAAAGCATCACTTTTTACAAATTCATATTCATCAATAATGTTTTCACCAACTTCTGCGAGCATCATATTTAAAATACGTTGCTCTTGTGAAGATGGTGCACCATCTACAAGTACCATATGAAGTGCTAAATCTAAAAATTTTAATTTTTCTTTTCTCGATAATGTACTAAGTAACATGAAAATCTCCTTGATAGATTTTTTGTAATTCTGAAGAAAAAACATGAGGTTCATCGTATAAGATTAGAGGGGGGAGTAATTTTAGTTCTGGTTTTGCATCTTTTACAAAATGTAATAGCACAACTTCTGAAGGTTTGTCTTTGTAGGCATGGACACATCTCATTTCTTTGAGTTGCATTTGATACTTACTTGCAACCAATATAAGTTCATCTAATCGCTCACTTCTATGGATCATGATGAGTGACTGCTTGGTTTTTAGACTTGAATTAGAAAGTTTAAATATATCTTCAATGGACATTTCAATTTCAAATCTTGCAATCGATCTGGATGCTACCTTAGAAATATTTGTTTCTTTTTGATATTTAAAGTATGGGGGGTTCGTTATGATACAGTCACATTCCAATGTTTCAATTGTTTTAATATCTTGATGCACCACTTTGATTTTATGCTCTAATTGATTACGTTTAATATTTTCATTTGCGATATCAACAAGTGATTGCGTGATATCATATCCAATCAACTGTCCGTTTGTGTAAAGAGACATATATAGCATTAATACACCGTTGCCTGTCCCTATATCAACAATTTTAGTTGCTGATCGAATCCGACTTGATGCAAAATATGCAAGTAAAATCGTATCTAAATTATATGCATTATTTTTTTGCATCAAAACATGATATGGTGTGCCATGTAAGCTTCTTGTATCCATGTATCATCTCACTTTTGTTTGATTTTATTGTACATGCTCAAATAATGATTTGATAATATGTAATACGCGTCTTTTTTGTAATTCGTTAGAAACATAATATCGCATTTGTTTTAAAACATCTTTAAGAGCTGTGATAGAAATGTCTAATTCTAAAAGATCTATTTTATTTGATAAATCTGTCACCATCTTTTGTTTAGATTGAAAATGAATATGATTTGAATCCGTTCTTAAATCAATCAAAAATCGTAAACACACTTGTATAAATTGTATCAGTGTATCTTTATCATTAAGACACCCACTTAATTCATATAATTCAAACTCAAAATTTTTTGATTGATAAGAATCAAGGATGTAATTAAATAATACCAAAAGTTCTTTAGTGTTAGACGATGTATTCGCAGCAATGGCCTCTTCAACATTATGAAATAACAATGCAAATACTTCAATTTCAAAAGGTGATAATGATTCTGAACGGAACATTGTTATTTTTTCTTTAATTGTAGGTTCTGTAATTTTTAAAATATGTGCCCTTGATATAATCGTATCCAAAAGGGCATATTGATTATCCGTCACTAAAATACCTATTGATGTTTTAGATTCTGGCTCTTCAAGAAACTTTAATAACGTATTTGCAGAGGTTGTATTTAATTTTTCAGCATCTTCAATCACATAAATTTTACGTTGATTTTGAAGTGAGGTTTTTGAAAACTCTTTGAAAAGTTCCTGAATTTGTTGTTTTTTTATCACTTGTGTATCTGATTCAATCCAAGTGACTTTTTGTTTTTCAATAAGTGAATTTTTATTACTAGAAGTATCTCCTGAAAGAGTTTGAACAACTTCTAGAATTTTTTGATCTCGGAAATCACCTTTACTACCTGTAATCAAATAAAGGTGAGAAAGACGATTATCTTGGATACTTTTTTTAATAATATCATTTGGAGTCATGTAATTGTCTTTCAATGTCATTTATGATTTGTTTTGAGATATCGTCAATGGATTGATGTCCATCAACGACAATGATACGGTCTTTGTATACGTCAGCAATCGTTAAATATGCTTGTCGCACTAAATGATGAAAACTCATTTTTTCTTGATCTAATCGATCAAATTTCTGACGGTCTTTTATTCTTGATAATCCAACTTCAGGAGAAACATCTATATAAAATGTTTTTAAAGGTAAGTGTTGTAATGCATAATCATTAATTTTTTCAATATATTCAAGTCCAAGTCCTCTCGCGAGTCCTTGATATGCAAAAGATGAATCTATGTAGCGATCACACAAAACAAGATCATGCGTATCCATCGATGGAATTAATATATCATCTAAATGTTGTGCTCGTGATGCTGCATAAAGAAGCGCTTCTGTTTGGTAAGCCATGCCTATATGCTTTGGATCTAATACGAGGTCTCTAATGGATTCAGCAATAAAAGACCCCCCAGGTTCTCTAGATATGATGACTTTATATGAATTTTTGAAGTGGGTTGCAATGCGTTCTATAATCGTTGTTTTTCCCGAACCTTCTCCACCTTCAAATGTTATAAACATGGGTACTCCTTTGTGTTATTATATCACTTTTTTATAGTATATTTTCTTTAAATATAGACCTTTCGCTGGTGCTGTTTTACCTGCTAATTTTCTATTAGGAACGCTTAAATTTTGCTTAATAACGGACATCTCTTTTTTATGTTGACCGATTTCAATGAGCGTTCCCATCATCGATCGCACCATATACTTTAAAAAGCTGTTACCGAAAAATTCAAAAGCAATGGTTGTTTTGCTCTCAGTAATATTCACATCATAAATTGTCTTAATCGTCGGTTTCCCCTCAACTTTTTGACAGAATCCTAAAAAATCGTGGGTACCAATAAACATTTTAGAAGCTTTCTTCATAACATCGTAGTTTAAATCTTTGATATACGTATAATACTTAGACTGAAAAGCAGTTAATGGTTGTTTTGAGAGTTTATATACATATTTTTTTGCTTTGGCATGATGTCTTGCATGAAATGTATCTTTCACTATTTTCACATTTGTAATTCTTATATCTTCAGGTAATCTTTTATTGAGTGCATCTTTCATCTTTAATAATTCAAAATTTCCTGATAAATCAACATGCAATGTTTGCATATATGCGTGCACACCTTTGTCAGTTCTTCCTGCTGCGTGAATAATCACATGTTGTTGTGTCATATTTTTGATTGCTTTTTCTATGACTTCTTGAATGCCAAGTGCATTTTTTTGAGATTGAAAACCGTAATAACTGGACCCATCATAGCTACAATACATTAAATATCTCATGAGAAAAATACCTGATAAATGGTTAGAAGCATAATTATGACTACAATCAATAGTGAGACTAAATCAGAATACTTAACCTTTAATACATCGATTTTAGTACGTTTTTGTCCAATGACATATCCCCTTACTTCCATTGCATTCGCAAGATCTTCTGCACGTTTGAAAGAAATAACAAATACGGGTATTAAAAGGGAAATGACTTGCGTTACTTTTTCTTTTAAACTCGCTTCTTTAAAATCAACGCCTCTTGATGCTTGTGCCTTCATAATTTTGTCAGTTTCGATAAGCAGCGTTGGGATGTACCTTAAAGTAAGAGATACCATCATTGCTAGAACATCTACAGGTAATTTAATCCATTTTAATGGAAATAAAATACCTTCTAATCCATCATTGATATCTGTTGTCATTGTTGTAAATGTTAAAAGTGAAGTCAACATGATAATAATGATAATTCTGAAAAATATAAATAGTGCTCTTAAAACAGTTTCTTCATACAAAATAACTTCATAATCAAATAACGATCCAAAAGGTAACACACTTTGAATGTAGAAAATCATAAAAACACTAAACAAGAAATATAATGTTTTAAATTTGATCCATTTTTTTGACCACTGATAAAAAATAAACCACAATACAAGTGCACCGATTGATGACCATGATATATAAAATGACACGGATTGAGTCAAAGCAACCTTTTCATTTGGCGTTACAATGAGAATTTGTATTAAAACTGTAAACGTTAATAAAAATAATATTGGTCGCAAACCTTGAAGTACTTTTAAAATGGGAACTTGAGAAGAAATGATAAGTAGTATTGTCAACAATAAAAACCCAGCCAAAATGAATACATCGACTTGATTTCCTTGAATTGGAATCAAAAAAATACTAATCAAAAGAAAAATCAAAGAAATCATTTTAACGCGTGGATCTAACTTATGTAGCCAAGAATCTCCAGGAATATATTGTCCAATCGTCATATTATTCATGGGAATGCTCCTTTATATGACGGATGACATCATCCATAGTATATAACATCTTATATGGTAAGGAAATCTCTTTATGAAGATGTTTCATAACTTTAATAGATGATGGATAATCTAAATTCATTTGATCAAATTCAGGATGACTAAATAAGTCGTCCTTATCGCCATCAAAGATTTTTTGACCTTGATTCATTACAATGATTCTATTTGCATAAGCTCCTAACACATCCATATCGTGAGAAATAATTAACAATGTCGTTTGATGTGTTTTATGAATATTAAATAGCATTTCCATAAGTTCTTTTTGACCAACAGGATCTAATCCTCTAGTTGGTTCATCAAGAACAAGAATATCGGGTTGCATTGCTAAAACACCAGCAATTGCTACGCGTCTCATTTGTCCGCCGCTGATTCTGAATGGCGACTGATCAAATAAAGATGCATCTACCCCAACAGCTTTTAATGATGCTTTAGATATCGATTCTATAGATGCTTGATCCATTTTTAAATTTTTCGGACCAAACATCACATCTTTTAGAATGGTTTCTTCAAATAATTGATATTCAGGAAATTGAAAAACAAGACCAACGCGTCTTCTGAGTGCATTAAGTTTGATCTTCTTTTTATTTGGTAATGCAATATCAAACACAGATACAGTTCCCTCATCTGCTTGAAGTAATCCATTCATGTGTTGAACAAGTGTAGATTTGCCACTACCGGTGTGACCACATATTCCTATGATTTCACCTTTAGGTGCAATATCCAAGTTAATGAGATCAAGTGCTTTGTATTCAGTTTTATAACCTTTATAACGAAAGGTTACGTTTTTGAATTGTATGCCCATAATGCATGAATAACCTTTTCACTCATATTTAATTCTTTCGCTTTTTCATATAGTTCTAATTCAAAGGGAAGTAAGAGTTGTGTAGATCTTAACAACGTGACATCTTGAAATAATATCGCAGGCTTTTCTTTTGCAATTAAAGCCCCATCTTTCATAATAAGCATCTCATCAGCATATCCTGCTTGTCTTAAATCGTGAGTAATCATAATGATGGTTTTATTGAATTTTTTGTGTATATTCATGATGGTTTCCATCATATCTTTTACACCTTTAGGGTCTAACATAGATGTTGCCTCATCAAAGATAATGATTTCCTGTTCCATCGCAAGTGCAGATGCTATTGCAACACGTTGTTTTTGACCGCCTGATAATTGATGTGGTTCTTTATCTAAAAAACGCTCCATACCAACAAGTGAAGCATAATATAACACTTTTTCTTCCATCATATTAGGTTGTAGTTGTTGGTTTTCTAATCCAAATGCAATATCATGACGCACCGTAACACCAACGAATTGATTATCTGGATTTTGAAACACAATGCCAACTTTTTTCCTTATATCTATCATGTTATGATCATGATACTCTAAGTCATCAATGGCTAATGTCCCGCTACTAGGTTTAAGCAAACCAACTAACAATTTAGCCATTGTCGATTTACCACTACCATTATGACCAACAATCGAAACAAAACTTCCTTTTTCAATAGAAAAAGAGACATTTTTGATTGCCTCATCTTGACCATTATATGAAAATGTCATATTTTTAACTTGAATCATTGAAACTCCTTAATAACTAATGTTATTATATCATAGTAAAGCCTAAATAAAGGAGATTTATATATGATCAAAGATATTGAAACCTATGATGAAATTGTTCAATTTTCAAAAGAAAAACCTGTCGTTGTAGTGTTTCACGCACCATGGTGTGGCACATGCTCCATGTATCATTTCACTTTACAAAAATTGGATATGCAAGATTCAACAATCAACATATTAAAAGTAAACTTAGCAGATCATCAAGACATCGGAAATGCCTTTAAAGTACTTTCTACACCTTCTGTCATGATCTACAGATCAGAATCTGATTATCACTTACTCCCTGGGGCACAACCTATTGGCATCATTAAACGCTATTTATAAAAAAGCATGCACATAATATTGTGCATGCTTTTCTCTATATGAAAGTTGTGCTTTTGAGTTTAAAATGAAAGATATATTCTCGGGAGCCTTTGGATAAAATATCGATACAAGTTCTGGATAATCAATAAACGGATTACGATTGCGTTGATATGCATAAATGACTTGATTACGTTGTCTTTCAAAGTCATCCACTGGATCTTCTTCGTGCCATTTTAAAAATGTATCTAAATTACCAATGAGATTGATGTTTGTCTCCCACATCATGATTACATAAAAAACAATTCTTGCAATATCACCACGATCTTCTTCACCTGGAAACCATCCTGATCCTATGATTCTAGCTTCACCTGAACCATCGACAAATGATAAATTGCCTCTCGTAGAATTTAATATCGGATCTGATGCTCTTAATAAATGTAAATCTGCTTCCGCTGTTGTGTTTGGTAATTTTGATCTTGGCCATACATGCTCTCTATTCCAAGTCACGCCAGCATCCCACGTACTATCAACAGATCGTCTATCATATATAAGTAAGACATTGTCTTGATTATTAGGATCTTCATCACTATCTTGTAAAATATCTCTTGCATCTCCATATGATACATAAGTATAAGATTGAATGATACCTTGTAAAGTATCATACCAAAGGGCCATTTCAACATCATTTAGTAAAGCATAATACCCTTCAAAATTAATTTCAGTTTGATCTTCTTCTATCGCATAAAAACGATCATTACTTGTAACTATATGTACACCTGTAATGACTTCATCCATACCATTTTTCCATCCTGTCACTTGTGAAAGATCTGGAAAAACAACTTCTTGTCCGTACAGAAATGTTTGTGTATTATATAATCCGGAAGATAAATAAAATGATATATGAAAAGGGATTCTATCGTAATACAATTCTACAACTTCTAACGATGTATCAACAACAAAAATATGATTGGAAATCGCTTCATTAAGGTAAAAACCATCGTATTCAATCGAGATTGTCTTAAATGTACCTAGTGGATCTTTTTCAACTGTAATTGTATCGATTTCATAAGATAATCCATCTACAGTTTGTAAGTATATCTCAATCGTGTAATCAATCTCTTCTATTGAAGTTATTGGTGGTGTTTCAATAATACATGAAGATAATGTCATAAGTGTGATGATACCGATAGTAAGTAAAAATAATTTTTTCATCATTTAATCCTTTTGTAAAAAAAGACAAGCGCATGCCTGTCTTTCATCATTTTATACAAACTCAATAATTGCCATAGGTGCACCATCTCCACGACGTGGGACAGTTTTAATGATACGTGTGTATCCACCTTGACGAGATTCATAACGTGGTCCAAGTTCAGCAAATAATTTTTGAAGTGCTGTTTGACCTTCTTTAACAAGTTCAGGACGTACTGTTTCAGCCGCTTGACGACGTGAAGCAAGTGTTCCTTTTTTTGCTAAAGTGACCATGGAATCTGCAAGTTTTTGAAGTTCAAAAGCTTTAGATTCAGTAGTTGTAATACGTTCATGAATAATAATGTCTGTGACAAGATCGCGTAATAATGCTTTACGTTGATCAGAGTTACGACCTAATTTAGAATATGCCATGATTTACTCCTTTTCTGTGTCGCCTAAAGAAAAGCCTTTTCCTATTGCATTTTCAAACTCTAAACCGTGTTCATGTAATTTATCTTTTAATTCTTTAAATGATTTACGGCCTAAACTTCTTAAACGCATGACATCTTCTTCAGTGAGTTTCAATATTTGAGCAACTGTATAAATACCTGAACGTTTGAGTGCATTAAATAAACGTACAGATAAATCAAGTTGTTCAATTTTCATTTCTAACTTTTTATTAATTGGTTCTTCTACTTGTTCAAAAATGAATTGTTGTGACTGTGCTTTTTCACTTATGTCAACAATAACTTCTAAATGATCCATTAACATTTTAGATGCAAGCGCAAGTCCTTCTTTCGCTTCAATCGCACCATTCGTTTCGATATCTAATGTAAGTTCATCCATGTCACCACGTGTCTTTTCCACAACATAAGATACACGTGTCACTGGCGTAAAAATTGAATCAATTGCAATCACACTTTTTTCATTGTAGTTAAATGCTTTATTTGCTTCAGCATTCACATATCCAACACCATGACGGACTGTAACTTCCATCATGAGTTTACCTTCTGGTGCTAAATGTGCAATCACTTGATCTTTGTTAATAATTTCTACACCATCAATGGAATCGAATGAAGCCGCTGTAACAACGCCCTCACCCATTGCAGTAAGTTCTATTTTTTGTTCGTAATCTGGATCATCAGATTCTACTTTAAAAATAACTTTTTTCAAGTTTAAGATGATACCCATGACATCTTCTACAACACCTTTTAGTGTTGAGAACTCATGTTCTACACCTTCAATTTTGACATTGACAATCGCAGCACCTGGTAAAGATGATAATAATACACGGCGTAATGCATTTCCGAGTGTTAATCCATATCCTCTTTCAAGTGGTTTGATGACAAATTGACCTTTAAATCCATCATAAGAAAGCTCTTCAACTGATGTTGGACGTTCAAATTTTAAATCTTTCAATGTCTTTCCTCCTTATTAACCACGTGGGCGTTTTGGTGGTCGACATCCATTATGTGGCACCGGTGTGACGTCTTTAATGGACGAGATTTCAAGTCCTGCTGCTTGAAGCGAACGAATTGCTGCTTCTCTCCCTGGACCTGGACCTTTAACTTCTACATCAACTTTAATCATGCCATTATCTAATGCTGATTTTGCAGCTGCTTCAGCTGACATTTGCGCAGCAAATGGTGTTGATTTTCTTGATCCTTTAAATCCGAGTGCACCTGCACTACTCCAAGTAACGGCATTACCATTTAAATCGGTAATCATTACAATCGTGTTATTAAATGTGGTATGAATGTGCGCGACTCCATGAGGGACATTCTTTTTAACACGTTTTTTACCTGTACGTTTTTTCGCCATGGTTCATACCTCCTTATTTTTTCTTCACAACAGAGCCAGCTTTTCTACCTTTACGAGTTCTTGAGTTGTTACGTGTGTTTTGTCCACGAACAGGAAGTCCTCTACGGTGTCTCATGCCTCTGTATGATCCAATTTCCATTAATCTTTTAATATTGAGAGTAACTTCTCTACGTAAGTCACCTTCAGTTTGAAATTTTGAAACTTCTGTACGGATGCGGTTAAGTTCATCTTCGGTTAACGCTTTTACACGTGTATCTTCAGAGACATTTGCATCTTTTAGAATTTGTTGTGATGTTGGTAAACCAACGCCATAAACATATGTAAGTGCAACTACAATACGTTTATCACGAGGAATATCAACGCCTGCGATTCTAGCCATGTTTCCTCCTATTAACCTTGTCTTTGGTTATGTCTTTTTACTTTTTTATTGATGACGTAAACTTTACCTTTACGTCTAACGATAATATCGTCTTCACTTCTTTTTTTAACGGATGCTCTAACTTTCATGTGGAATCCTCCTTTTATCTTTTACGATATGTGATTCTGCCTCTTGTAAGATCGTATGGTGACAATTCAACCGTTACTTTGTCACCAGGTAAAATGCGTATGTTGTGGATGCGGATTTTACCAGATACATGGGCAATCACGATATGTCCATTTTGAACAAGTTCTACTTTAAATTTTGTGTTCGGTAATACTTCGATGACTTTTGCTTCTACTTCAATGACATCATCTTTTGCCATAGATTCACTCCTTTTGTGTGGTCATGATTTCACAACCATCTTCAGTGATTAAGATCATATGCTCAAAGTGTGCACTTAAGCTTTTATCTTCTGTCACAACTGTCCAACCATCAGATAAGACTTTAACGTCTTTTGTTCCTAAATTAATCATCGGCTCAATACAAATTGTCATCCCGGGTTTTAATTTAGGACCTTGATTTTTAGGACCATAATTTAATACTTGAGGTGATTCGTGTAATTCTTTTCCGATACCGTGTCCTGTAAATGTTTCAACAATACCATAGCCATAAGGTTTAATAAAGTTTTCAATTGCATGACCAATATTAGATACATAATTACCGGGTCTCGCCTCTTGAATACCAATATATAATGCTTTTTCTGTAACTTCTAAAAGTTGTTTTGCGTCTTCTGATATATTGCCTACAGCATATGTAAATGCTGAGTCTGCATGATATCCTTTGACATTGACACCAATATCAATACTAATGATATCACCATCTTTTAAAATGACTTTTTCAGAGGGGATGCCATGGATCACAACTTCATTCACAGAGGTACAAATCGATTTTGGATATCCTTCATAATCTTTGAATGAAGGGATGCCTCCTAAATCTCGAATGATTTTATCGGCATGTTGATCAAGCGCTTCAGTCGAAATTCCAGGTTGAATTTTTTCAAAAAGCGCTTGTCTTGCCGTAACTAAAATCTGACTTGCTTCTTTCATTAACGCGATTTCGCGAGGTGATTTTATCGTAATCATTGAATCGCATCCATCACTTTCTGATGTGTTTCTTCAATATTTCCACTACCATCAATCGCGTGGAATCCTTGTTGATGTTTATAGTAATCAATAATAGGTGCGGTCACATCATGATAAATATGTAGGCGTCTTCTTACAGTGGCCTCCATATCATCTTTTCTTTGATACAGTACACCTTGGCATTGATCACATACACCGTCAACTTTAGGTTTTTTATAATTCACGTGATACACTGCACCACATGATTTACATACGCGTCGACCAGCGATACGTTCTGTAATGAGTTCTATGTCTGCATCGATATATAATACGGCATCCATTGTTTCGCCTTGATTCGATAAAAAGTCATCCAATGCTTTTGCTTGAACAATATTTCGAGGATATCCGTCAAATAAAAATCCTTTTTTTGCATCTGGTTCTTGAAGTCTTTCAATCACCATGGCATTGGTTAGATCATCAGGAACAAGTTCGCCTCGATTGATATGTGCTTTTGCAATTTTTGCAAGTTCTGTATCTTCATCAAACATGGCACGAAACATATCGCCAGTTGAAATATGTGGAATATCAAATAATGTTGCTAATCTTTTCGCTTCGGTCCCTTTACCAACACCTGGTGGGCCTATTAGAATTATTTTCATAATAAATACTATTCAAAAATACCAGCGTAAGTCTCTTGTTTTGCATCGGTTTCTAGTTGTTCAGTTGTTTGAACTGCAACACCGACAATAATAAGTAAACTTGTACCACCTAATGTAATCACGGATGCTTCTGTTGCATTAAATCCAAAAATAATGGATGTTAAAATTGGCATAATTGCAAGAATGACTAAATAGGTTGTACCAATGACCGTAATCTTAAACAATAATTTGGCAACATAATCTTTTGTATCTTCTCCCGGTCTTACACCTGGAATGTATGCATTTCCTTTAGATAAATTATCAGCAATCTTGTTTGGATTGACCATTAAAAATGCATAAAAGAATGAAAATACAATAATAAGTAATACATATAAAATAAATCCAATTGGTTCTTGATATCCAAAGATAGATTGAATCCACCCAACAAAACCACCACTACTTGTTGATCCAGAAAGACCAATAATTGTGAGTGGAATACTTAAAATCGTTTGAGCAAAGATGACTGGAATCACCCCTGAACTATTGATTTTCATTGGAATATTAGAATCAGATTTTCCTTGTCTATTTGCATATTGCACTGGTATTTTACGTGTTGCAGCTTGCATATATACAACGCCTAATAACACACCAAAGTAAATAAGAATGATAAGTACAAACCAAACGTAGTTTAAGAATGTATCATTGACAGGTGCTTCGATATATTTATTCCATAATGTTGTCCACATGGAAGGTAAACTTGTTACAATCCCTGCAACAATTAATATCGATGTTCCATTTCCAATACCTTTTTTAGTAATGAGATCTGCAAAGAAAATGGCAATGGCGGTACCACCTGCAATCACAAGTGCCATATAAATATAAAATACGTATCTAAAATTAGAAATAACAGATGCTTCTATACTTGGAATAAACACACTACCGTTGACTGAAATACCAAGAATAAGTGCAAACCCTTGTACAAATGCAAGTCCGATGGCAATATATCTTGTCACTTGATTTAAACGGCGTTTTCCAGTTTCGCCTTGCTCACTCCATTCTTTAAATGATGGAATCACCATTTGAAGTAATTGGATGGCAATCGATGCTGTAATATAAGGTGAAATACCCAAAGCAAGAATAGAGAATCTTTCTAATGCTTGACCAGAAAAATTATTTAAAATGGCAATAAAACTACCACTCGAATTAATGAATCGTGTGATTTGATCTGTATCAAATAGTGGAATGGTAATGTAGCTAAGGACTCTTACTGCAAGTAAAATACCCAAAGTAAAAAGTAATCTTAGCATAACTTTTTTATTACTTAAAATACTTAATAATCGTGTCCACACTTTAGATCACCTCGACGGTTCCACCAGCTTTTTTAATCGCTTCTTCAGCTGATTTAGAAAATTTGTGTGCTTTTACCGTGAGTGCTTTGTCTAATTGACCATTGCCTAATACTTTCACACCAGACAATTGTTTTTTAATGACATTACGTCCTAAAAGTGTTTCTGGAGTCACAACATCGCTTGCAGCAAATGCATTGAGATCATCTAAATTCACAATGGCATAGTCTTTGCGGTTAATGTTTTTAAACCCACGTTTTGGTAATCGTTGAAATAAAGGTAATTGTCCACCTTCAAAGCCTGGGCGTACGCCACCACCTGAACGTGCATTTTGTCCTTTGTGACCTTTACCAGCTGTTTTTCCTGTGCCACTTCCTGGTCCACGTCCTAAACGTTTGCGTGCATGACGTGATCCCGGTGTTGGTTGAAGTTCATGTAACATGGTATCCTCCTTATACTTCTTCCACACGTACTAGGTGTGAAATGGTATCGATCATCCCTTGAATTTGTGGGCTGACTTCTTTCGTGACTGCTGAATGGAGTTTTTTCAAACCAAGTGCATGTGCCGTTTTGACTTGATTTGGTTTTCTTCCGATTAAACTTCTTGTAAGTGTGATTGTAACTTTTTTCATGATACCCTCGAAATATCAACACCACGTAATTTGGCAACTTGTTCAGGTGTTCTAAGTTCTCTTAGTCCTGCGAATGTTGCACGTAACATATTAATTGGTGTTGATGTACCAATGGATTTAGATAAAATGTCATGAACACCGGCAAGTTCAAATACGGCACGAACAGCACCACCGGCGATAATACCAGTACCTTCTGAAGCAGGTCTTAAGAAAACACGACCAGCACCGAAGTGTCCAGTAATTTCATGAGGAATCGTTGAGTTTACAGTTGGTACAAATACTAAATTGTTTTTAGCAGCTTCAATTGCTTTTTTAATTGCATCAGGAACTTCTTGGGCTTTTCCAGTTCCAAATCCAACGCGTCCTTTTTTATCTCCAATAACAACGATTGCAGCAAAACGGAAACGACGTCCACCTTTTACAACTTTTGTTACACGGTTGATTGCAACAACGCGTTCTTCAAATTGTTTTTCTTGATTATCTCTTCTATCTCTAGCCATATTGATTCTCCTTAAAATACCAGTCCGGCTTCACGTGCAGCATCTGCTAACACTTGAATACGTCCATGATATAAATATCCACTACGGTCAAAAACAACTGAAGTAATGCCTTTTGCTTTTGCTTTTTCAGCAATGGTTTGCCCAACTTTTTTAGCAGTTTCTTTATTGTTTGATGAAAGTCCTAAATCTTGACTACGTACAGCAACAAGTGTTGTTTGATTTGCATCATCAACGAGTTGCACGTAATAGCCTTTATTAGAACGATACACGCTTAAGCGAGGACGTGCAGCCGTACCAGTAATGGTTTGGCGCATACGAATATGACGGTTTTGTCTCATCACATTTCTTGATAATTTTTTGATCATCTTCTATATCCTCCTTATGCCGCTGTCTTACCGGCTTTACGTGGCACATATTCATCAACATAACGTATCCCTTTACCTAGATAAGGTTCTGGTTTACGTACAGCACGAATTTGTGCAGCGAATTGACCAACTGCTTGTTTGTCAATTCCCGAGACGGTAACTTCAGTATTTTTTGGAATATCTACTGATAATCCTTTAGGAATTTCAAGTTCTACATTATGAGAATATCCCATTTGTAAGACGACTTTATTTCCTGATAGTGAGGCACGATACCCCACACCTTTAATTTCTAATGCTTTTTTAAATCCTTCACTCACACCAGTCACCATATTTTGTAGTAATGCACGTGATGTTCCGTGAATTTTTCTTGAAAAAATTTCGTCATTCGGACGTTTTACAGTTAATAAATTTCCATCTAAAGCAAAGTTAAGATTTTCATTAAATTGAAATGATAACTCACCTTTAGAACCCTTAACAACAATGAAGTTGTTTGGTTGAATGGTCACTGTCACGTCTGCTGGAACAACGATTTGTTTATTTCCTACTCTTGACATATTACCCTCCTACCAAACATAGGCGATTAACTCGCCACCGACATTAGCTTCTCTTGCATCACGATCTGTAAGCACACCTTTTGATGTCGATACAATCGCAATCCCAAGTCCATTTAACACACGAGGTAAATCATTGTGTTGAACATAGACGCGAAGGCCGGGTTTCGATATCCTTTTAAGTCCTTTGATGACGCGTTCTTTACCTGGTGTATATTTTAATGTAACCACAAGTTTACCTTGTGGACCAGATTTGACAAGTTGATAATCAACAATAAATCCTTCTTGTTTTAAGACAGATAAAATATCTGTTTTTGTACGAGAAGCTGGAATTTCAACTTTTTCATGACGCATTCTATTAGCGTTGCGGATACGTGTCAGCATATCTGCAATTGGATCAGTCATACCCATGATATTTCCTCCTTCTTACCAGCTCGCCTTTTTGACGCCTGGGAGTTCACCTTTGTGTGCTAAGTCTCTAAACTTAATACGCGATAAGCCGAACTTTCTCATATAACCGCGTGGACGACCATCGATCGAGTCACGGTTTCTTAAACGTGTTGCACTTGCATTACGTGGTAATTTTGATAATCCTTCATAATCACCTTTTGCACGAAGTTCACGCACTTTGTCTTGATAACGTAGAACGATTTCAAGACGTTTTTCATTTTTTACTATTTTTGATTTTTTAGCCATGATATCCTCCTACTTTTTAAACGGCATGCCGAATGCTTCGAGTAAGGCACGACCTTCTTGGTCTGTTTTTGCAGTTGTGACAATAACAATGTCCATACCGCGAATTTTTTTCACTTTATCTAAGTTTACTTCTGGGAAAATGATTTGTTCTTTTACACCAACTGTGTAATTTCCACGACCATCAAAGGCATCTTTTGAAATTCCTCTGAAGTCACGAACACGTGGGAGTGCAATCGCAATCAATTTTTCTAAGAAGTAATACATTTTGTCACCACGTAAAGTTACTTTTGCCCCAATTGGCATGCCTTCACGTAGTTTAAAGTTAGAAATTGATTTTTTAGCTTTTGTGATCACTGGTTTTTGTCCTGTGAGTGCTTGTAATTCTTCTACAGCATCATCCAATGCTTTTGAATTAAATACAGCATCACCAACACCCATATTGACAACAATTTTTTCTACTTTTGGTACTTCCATGACTGAGTCATATGAGAAAGCTTTCATAAGTTCAGGTTTAATATTATCTAAATAACGTTGTTTAATTGTTTGCATATGTTACCCTCACTTATCCAGTTGCGAATCTGATTTTCTTGAGAAACGCACTTTCTTTCCGTCAACAACTTTGACATATACACGTGTAGGTTCATTTGTTTTAGGGTCTAATATTGCAACATTTGATGCATGAATTGGTGCTTCTACTTCTAAAATGCCACCTTTATCATTTTGTTGTTTTGGACGTTGATGTTTTTTTACAATATTAACACCTTCAACGAGTACACGATTTGTTCTAGGAAATACTTTGATGACACGACCGGTTGTTCTTGTTTTTACACCTTTTTTATCCGTTGTAAATTGATTTGCACCGGCAATGACTGCGACTGTGTCGCCTGCTTTAATTTGCATCATCGAACCTCCTTATAATACTTCTGGAGCAAGAGATACAATTTTCATAAAGTTTTTATCTCTTAATTCTCTTGCTACTGGACCGAATATACGTGTCCCTCTTGGATTTAAGTCTTCTTTGATAATGACCGCTGCATTTTCATCAAATTTAATCAGTGATCCATCTTTACGACGTAATCCTTGTTTTGTTCTAACGATGACAGCCTTAACTACATCACCTTTTTTTACAACGCCTGCTGGTTGTGCTTTTTTAACAGTAACAGTAACAATATCGCCAATGTTTGCATAACGACGTCTTGTACCACCGAGTACTTTAATTACTAGTACTTCTTTTGCACCTGAATTATCAGCAACGAGTAATCTTGATTCTTGTTGTATCATATAGGACTCCTTACACTAAGTCCGATTTTTGAAGAACTTTAACTAAACGGAATCGTTTCGTTTTAGATAATGGACGTGTTTCCATAATAGAAACCGTATCACCAATACCTGCAAGTCCTTCTTCATCATGGACGTGGAATTTTTTTGATACACGCACGCGCTTTCCATAAAGAGGCGACTTTTTATATGTATCAACATTGACTGTAATGGTTTTATCCATTTTATTTGATGTCACAACACCAGTATAGACTTTTCTAGTTTGACGTTCCATGGTCTCCTCCTATTCTACGCGTTCGCCGATGATTGTTTTCATTTGAGCAATCATACGTTTCACTTCTTTAATACGTGCTGTATTTTCTAATTGACCGACAGCTGCTTGAAAACGTAAATTAAAGAGTTCAGTCTTTAACTCTCCGATACGTTTTTCAAGATCGGTATTATTAATTTTTCTTATTTCTGAGGCTTTCATGCTTGGTCACCTCTTTTGACGATTTTAGTTTTGATTGGTAATTTGTGGGATGCCAATCGTAATGCTTCTCTAGCAATCGCTTCAGAAACACCATTGATTTCAAACATCACACGACCTTTTTTGACAACTGCCACCCAGTGATCTGGTGCACCTTTACCGGAACCCATACGCACTTCAAGTGGTTTTTTAGTTTTTGCTAAATGTGGGAAAATGTTGATCCATACTTTCCCTAAACGTTTCATGTAACGTGTCATCGCAATACGTGCTGCTTCAATTTGACGGTTGGTGATCCATGCACCTTCTAAAGCGATAAGTCCAAAATCTCCATTGGTGATATTTGAATTTTTTGCTTGACCTTCATAACTGACACGATGTGGACGACGAAATTTTGTTCTTTTAGGCATTAACATAATTATTCATTGCCCCCTTTATTTTGAGGTTGACGTGGTCTTTGCGGACGTTTTTTTCTAGGTGGAAAATCTCTTTTTGCTTTTTCGTCTTGACGTTTGTGTAATTCTTCACGCGTTTGTCCTGGTAAGACTTCACCGTTGTATACCCAAACTTTAACCCCTAAAATACCATACGTTGTATTTGCTTCAGCAACCGCATAATCGATGTCTGCACGTAATGTATGTAATGGCACTTGTCCTTCTGAGTACCCTTCACTACGTGCCATTTCAGCACCACCTAAACGGCCCGATACAAGTGTACGTACACCTTTAGCGCCTGCTTTAAATGCACGTGAAATGGCCATTTTTTGTGCACGTCTAAATGATGCACGGTTTTCTAATTGTTCAGCAATCGATTGTGCAATGAGTGTTGCAACACGTTCTGGACGTCTTACTTCGACCACATTAAACACAACTTCTTTTTTAACAAGTTTATTTAGTTGTGCAACCACTTTGTTTTTTGTTTCAGCTTCACGTCCAAAGACAACCCCTGGTTTTGCAGTATGTAATGTAATTTTTACACGATCTGCACCGCCACGTCCTTTTAAGCGTTCGATTTGAATATTCGAGATTGCTGCTTTTTTATAAACTTTATTTAAATATGTACGAATGACATTGTCTTCTTTAATAAGTGCAGGTACATCTGTTTTTTGAGCATACCATTTAGATTCCCAACCGCGGATGATACCAACGCGCATTCCGACTGGATTTACTTTTTGTCCCATCTGCTACCTACTCTCTTTCTGCCACGACCACTGTAATGTGGCTCGTACGTTTTTGAATGATATCGCCACGTCCTTTTGCACGTGGTAATAATCTTTTAAGTCTTACACCTTCGTTGACATACGCTTCTTTTACATAAAGCTTATCAACAGATGCATTATTGTTATTTTCTGCATTCGCAATCGCACTGTTTAATACTTTTAATATGATTGGGCTTGCTGCTCTTGGTGTAAACATTAAGATTGCTTGTGCTTCTTTGATATTTTTTCCGCGAATTAAATCGATGACAAGGCGTGCCTTACGAGGAGTCACGCGTACTGTTTTTGCATGTGCTTTCATTGAGTTACCTTCCTTACTTGCCCGCTTTTTTATCTGCTTTATCATGTCCACGGTAAGTTCTCGTTGGTGCAAATTCACCAAGTTTATGACCGACCATGTCTTCTGTGATATAAACAGGTACGTGTTCTTTACCGTTATAAACAGCAATTGTATGTCCGATAAATTCTGGGAAAATGGTTGAACGTCGTGACCAGGTTTGGATCACACGTTTTTCATTTTGAGTATTTTGTTTCTTAACTTTTTCCATTAAGTGACTGTCACAAAATGGTCCTTTTTTAAGTGAACGTCCCATATATGATCCTCCTAGTTAGAACGACGACGAACGATAAGATCGTTTGACGCTTTCTTATGATCTCTTGTTTTAACACCACGTGCTTTTTTACCCCAAGGTGTCATTGGTGATTTACGTCCAATTGGTGCACGACCTTCACCACCACCATGTGGGTGATCGTTCGGGTTCATGACCGATCCACGTACAGTTGGCTTGACTCCCATGTGTCTTGTTCTACCAGCTTTACCGATATTGACAAGTTCCCATGATTCATTTCCAACTTCACCGATGGTTGCACGGCATGTTCCTAAAATCTTACGTACTTCACCAGATTGTAATCTTAAGAGTACGTATTTTTCTTCACGTCCAAGAATTTGAGCAGATGATCCAGCACTACGTGCAATTTGTCCACCTTTACCTGGGTGAAGTTCAATGTTATGAACAACAGTACCCACTGGGATATTCATAAGTGGCAATGCATTTCCCACTTTGATGTCCACGTGTTCTCCTGATACGACTTGTAATCCTACTTCGAATCCTTTAGCAGCAAGAACATAACGCTTTTCACCATCTGCATATGATAGCAATGCGATATTTGCACTTCTGTTTGGATCGTATTCAATGGTTTTAATTGTTGCAGGAATGTTGTCTTTATTTCTTTTGAAATCAATTAAACGGTATTTACGTTTTGCACCACCACCAATGTGGCGTACCGTGATTTTTCCTTGGTTATTACGTCCACCTGTTTTTGAAATCGTTTTGACTAACGATTTTTCAGGTGTTGAAGTCGTAATTTCTTCGTATGTTAATGATGTCATATTACGACGGCCGTTCGTGACGGGTTTATATGTTTTAATTGGCATATGTTTCCTCCTTAGACCGTAAATGCATCAATTTTTTGTCCATCAGCAAGTTTGACAACTGCTTTTTTGTATGCTTGTGTGTACCCTTCGTATTTACCTGTTCTTTTGAACTTAGGTTTTACGTTGGTTGTATTCACAGCCAATACATTGACATTAAAAATTGTTTCTACTGCTTTTTTAATTTCTACTTTGTTTGCTGTTCTTAATACTCTGAAGGTGTATTTATTTTCACCTTCAATAAGTTTATTACTTTGTTCAGTAATGATAGGAGCAACTAAAATATCATGATATTTACTCATATGATAATACCTCCTGTAATGCAAGTGCAGCATCTTTTGTTAATACTAAATGTTTCGCATTTAATATATCGTAGACACTAACATGTGATGCTGTTGAAAATTGAACTGTTGGAATGTTTCTTGCTGCAAGTACTTCGTTATCATTAAATGATGGTGCAACAAATAAGACTTTCCCTTTGATTTTTAAACCATCTAACATAGTTTTAAAATCTTTTGTTTTTGGTGTTTCAACAATAAGTTGATCTAACACTGTAAGTGTGTTGTTTTTTTGATGGTAAGATAGCGCACTTCTTAATGCAAGCTGTCTTACTTTTTGGTTTAACTTCACTGCATAGCTTCTAGGTGTTGGTCCAAATACGATTCCACCACCACGCCATTGTGGAGAACGAATAGACCCTTGACGTGCACGTCCTGTTCCTTTTTGTCTCCACGGTTTACGACCACCGCCTGATACTTCAGAACGGTCTTTTGCTTTTGATGTCCCTTGTCTCATTGCCGCACGTTGTGCTTGGACGACATCAAAGATTGCTTGTTTATGTGGTTCAATTCCGAAAACTTCATCTTTTAATGTAAGTTTTTCAACGGTTTTACCAGCTTGACTTAATACGGTTAATTGTGGCATGATGTCCTCCTTACTTCACGTGTTTGATGGCAGAGCGTATCACTAAGTATCCATTTTTAGGACCTGGAACGCTACCACTGATGAGTAACAAGTGATTCTCATTATCTACATCCACGACTTTTAGATTTTGAATGGTGACTTTTTCAGCACCCATATGACCAGGTAAGTTTTTACCTTTCATATTTCCTTTAATTGGACCCATTGAACCAGGTCCTCTGTGATATCTAGAACCGTGTGCCATCGGTCCACGGCTTTGATTGTGTCGTTTGATAGACCCTGCAAAACCTTTCCCTTTGGAAGTTCCTGTGATATCCACAAATGTACCAACACTAAAGATATCCTCTTTGACATTGTCACCTACTGCTAAGTTTGATAATTCGTTTTCGTTGCCGTTGTCAAAGCGAATTTCTCTTACGAAGCGCTTAGGTGCAGTATTAGCCTTTTTCGTGTGGCCAATCTGTGGTTTGTTACTGACTTTTTCGCGTATGTCATCATAACCAATTTGTGTTGCAACATATCCATCAACTTCTTGTGTTTTTTGTTGTAACACGACATTGTTTGAGACATCGACGACAGTGACTGGAATGAGTTGTCCATCTTCTGAGAAGACTTGTGTCATTCCTAGTTTTTTACCTAAGATTCCTGTTGCCATGTGTTTTCTCCTTTATTATTTTTTAAGAACGATATCGATTCCACTTGGTAAATCGATGTCCATAAGTGCACTAATTGTTTTTGGATTTGGATCCACAATTTGAATAAGTCTTTTGTGCGTACGACGTTCAAATTGTTCACGAGAATCTTTGTTCACGTGTGGTGAACGTAAGATTGTGAAGATCTCTTTTTCAGTTGGTAAAGGAATTGGACCTTGTACCTCAGCGCCTGTTCTGATTGCGCTATCAACAATCTTCTTAGCAGCGTCATCTAATAATTGATGATCATATGCTTTTAATCGAATTTTGATGATGTCTTTTGATTTTGCCATTATAATAGCTCCCTTCGCCTATAATCTTGTATAGACTTGCTCCCCAGAAAAACTTAGCACATAGACAACGGCTATCCGTGTGCCAACAACCTTCCAGTTCACAGCCTTCTCGTATTTTTTCACGAGCTATTCAATTATATATGACTTAATGTGATATTGCAAGGAAAAAGTGTATCTTTTTTATATTTTTTTAAGGTACCTCGGCTCAATGAATGTTTGTGCTTCTAAAATTGCTTCACAGATATCGTTCGATTGTATGATGATATGTCTAAATCCAAGT
>JALQTF010000086.1 GCA_023264085.1 Acholeplasmataceae bacterium | reverse complement strand
GCTGAAAATAAATGGACGCGTTCATAATTGGTTTGTCTTAAGACAGCCTCAATATCTTCTAAAAAATCTTTTTCAAAAAACATATCGGCTTCATCAAAGATGATATCTTTTACAAACTTCGTCGACAGCTGATACGACTTGATTAAACTTAATAATTTATGTGGCGTAGTAATTAGAATATGTGGCGGATGAGAAACTACTTTAAGAAGTGTTTGTTCATAATCTTGACCAATCACTTTTTTGATCTTAATTGTGGTTCTGATCGGCGATAACATGTCATATACTTGATGGATCAATTCTTGTGTTGGAAGTAAAATAATCGCTTGAATATCAGATAAGTTTGATTTGATATGATCGATGACTGGGATGCCATACGCAAGTGTTTTACCTGTACCAGTAGGCGCGATGCCAACAATATTAGATGACTTTTGATACGCAGAAAAAGACGCCTTTTGAATAGGCGTAAAGTCTTTAAACTTAAGTTCTTTTAAATATGAGTCATACATGTCTTCACCTGCATGTATTATATCATATGTGATGGTTTATGTCCCTTGTTGAAATAAGTGATACGTAAATAAATTAAATGGCGTATGATCTTCAACGAAATTCGATAATGTAATGCCAATCAGTCGAATGGGTTCATGGTTATAATGCAACGTAAACAATTCAGTGATGGCATCTTTAATGACGATTAAATCATTGGTAGCTGTCATCAACGTTTTTGAGCGTGTTTGAAGTTTAAATGTACTTGTTTTAAGTTTAAAACCAATTGTTTTTGCATATAGATGATGCTTCTCTAATCTTTTCAAGGCATCTTCAATGAGTGGTTGAATCATCTCAATAATGAGATCTTCTTGGTCAATGTCATAATTGAGTGTTGTTTCTTGAGAGATGGACTTTGGTACTTGATAATCATCGTCAATGATGCTGGTAGAATTGCCTAAAATATGCGTCAAAAAACTTTGATAGTGTTCTTCTGACATATGACTGAGAATACTTGATTGATGTTCTTTTTTTGTGAAATCGCCAATCGTCTTTATACCTGAATCAATAAGTTTAGGATATGTTTTTCTACCTAAACCATATAAATCTTTTAAAGGTAAGGGAAATAATTTATCGACAATATCTCGTTTTCTTAATATCGTGATACCGAGAGGTTTTTTCATATCGGAAGCCATTTTCGCTAAAAAAAGTGTTGGTGCGATACCGATAGAATTCGGTAAATGATAATAATCATTCAGTGTTTTTTGAATGATTTTAGCAACTTTTACAGGATCTTTATGATGGGTCATATCTAAATACGCCTCATCAATAGAGGCTTTCATCATTTTATTGGTAAATGTTTTAATGTAATCAAAAAAGATTTTTGAGTGTTTTTTATATAAATCAAAACGTGTTGGTGCAACAAGTACATGCGGATATAAATCAAAAGCGTCCTTAACGTTCATACCACTTCTAATACCATATTTTCTTGCTTCATAGGAAGCCGTTAAAACAACACCTCTTTTTGTAACTGCTGAACCACCTACAATAAATGCTTTCCCTTTTAAATATGGGTCTTCAATGAGTTGACAACTTGCATAAAATGCATTGAGATCAATATGGAAAATCACTTTCGTTTGGTTTTTCATCATTAAACTTTCACTTTTCATTGGTTTATTGTATAATAAGAACTGATTTGAGGTGAAGGATATGGCTAAAAATACAAAATTAACAAATAATCAACCTGAAGAAAAACAACATTATAAAATGCCTTTTGAAACATGGTGGGGTAAAATCCTTATCTGGACATTATTCGTCGGCATGGTAGGCGGCGTTTTATTAAGTTTCATCGTTGCGATTATTAGTGGACAAGCTTAATGCTTGTCTTTTTTTTGCTTTAAAAGCATTTTTGCCTGTTCGATGGCAAAAGTACTCATGGTTTCATCCGATAACATGGCAGCAATTTCTTTAATGCGCGCGTCCTCATCAAGTGATTCAACAAAAGTTTGTATACGCTGATCGATGGTTTGTTTATACACTTTTAAATGGGTATTGGCTTTGGCTGCAACTTGTGGGACATGCGTGATGACAATGACTTGTAAGGCATCACTTAAAAGTGCCATTTGATTCGCAACTTTAGAAGCTGTTTTACCACTAATACCTGTATCGATTTCATCTAAAACTAACATCGATACACCTTGATAAAGGGCTTGAAGTGATTTTAAGGCGAACATAAAACGAGAACGTTCTCCACCGGATGCCACTTTATGAAGGGGCTTTAGTGGTTCACCTTCATTGAGTGAAATATTAAAGATCACATCATCCATACCAGACTCTAACATGATGTCGGTTTTTAACACATCAATTTGAAAGGAAACATGAGTTAAATCTAAAGCAAGCAACCGTTCAATGAGTGTTTTTTCAATCATCGATGCAACTTCTTTTCGCTTTTGTGTCAGTTTGTTTGCATCATTTAAGACCATGTCTTTTTTCTTTTGGATGTCTTGATCTAATGATTGAATGAGTCCTTCGTAATTATCAAACATTTCTTGATCTGTTTTCAAAGTTTCTAAATAATTAATGAGTTCTGGAATTGTTTTTTGATATTTTTGTTGAATCTTTATGAGTTCAAATTCTCTTTGTTGAAGCATTTCAAATCTTTCTGCATCAAAATCAAGTGCAGCCATATCATTTAAGATTGTTGATTTAATATCATCTATTTCATAATAAAAGTTTTCAATGGTTTCTTGCATCTGTTCATATGAGGTGATATATTTTGATAATGACTGAATTTCTTGTTTCATTTGATACGTCTGATGGATAAGGTCGCTTGATTCAAATAATGCTTCTAAATTTTGATAGTGCGATGCAATGGCATCATAATGCTTTAATTTTTGTAATTCTTCTTGAATGTCTTCTAATACATGCGTTGTTAAATGTAATGCCTCTAGTTCTTGAATTTGAAATTTCAGTAAATCATCTTGTTTTTGTTTTTTTTCATGTGTTTCAATGATGTGTTGTTTTTTCTTTAGTGCATCTTCATATGCTGATTTTGATAACAAATAATTGACGCGTATGTCTTCAATTGACTGTTGATCAAACGTATCAAGTAAATGAATATAAGACTTAGGATCGATGAGTTCATATAAGTCATCTTGATCATGAATGTGGCCGATGGTACATGCAACGTCACGTATTTTTGCAAGGGTTACACTTTCACCATTGAGTTTCATTTGATGTTTAGATTGACTTGATAAACGTCTTTCAATGGTGATTGTTTCTCCATTGATATCAAACACACCTAAAACAACGGCTTCATCAAAGCCGTGACGAATCATGTCTTGATCACTTCTTTTGCCAAATAATAACTGTAGTGATTCTAAAACCATCGATTTACCTGCACCTGTTTCACCAGTAATTGCCGTTAAACCAGGATGAAATTCTAAGGTCATATCATCAATGAGTGCGATATGTTTTACTGAAAGAGATTTAAGCATGATCCCCTTATGTACTTAAATATAACAATGTTTCTTGATTTCCTTTTTTACCTAAAATGTTTGAATCTTTTTCAAAGATAATGTCATATCCAATGTGTATGATCTTTTTTTTCACTTGATTGAGAATATGTCTGCGTGTTTTATCATCTTTGATGACATCTTTATAATGAGATTGTTGTTCAAATTGAGGCTTGACTAAAACAATGACTGCATTTGCTTTGTTATAGACTTGTTCTAATATAGGTATGACAGATGTAAAAGAAACGTCTATGACCATCATGTCATGTTTAGGGATATCAATATGTAATATGTTGGTATTTTCATGCATGG
>JALQTF010000079.1 GCA_023264085.1 Acholeplasmataceae bacterium | reverse complement strand
TGCACTTACAGTCGCTTTTCATTTTATATTTGGTCCCTTTACAATAGGATTAATTATATTTATTCTTATTTTCGAACACAAATATTTTAAGTCAGACGACAAAAAATACAAAAAACTGTCAGAATTTTTCGGTAATTTATTTATCATTAATTATGCTTTTGGAATTGTCACAGGAATTGTCATGACAGTACAGTTTGGTACAAACTGGAGTGAATATGTTAGAGCCATGGGAGATGTTTTTGGCTCACCTTTAGTTATAGAAGCATTGCTAGCGTTTTTTCTAGAAGCCACTTTTGCAGGTATATGGGCATTTAGAAGAGATAAAATTTCAAAAACTTTTAGACTTGTCACCGTATGGATGATTTTTATCGGTGTCATGCTTTCTGCATTATGGATCATCACTGCCAATGGGTTTATGCAAAATCCTGTGGGTGCAACTTGGCTTGTAGATGAAGGAAGAGTCATTTTTGATAATTTTGGTAATTTATTCTTTAACCCTTATGCATGGTATATGTTTATTCATAGTCAACTTTCATCCATTTTATTAACAAGCTTTATCGTGCTTGCAATTTCTATGTATCATGTACAAAGAAAACATCATGAAGATGCTTTTAAAATTGCAGCTAAGATCGCAGGATGGGTATTATTGATTACAGCTGTGTTGTTACCTGTTTCAGGAAATTTATACATGGGACTTATAGCGAATGTACAACCTGATAAACTCAACATGATACAAAACGGTGTTTCCGCTTCTGCTGATGTAGGAAATATACTGCCTGTTTATGTGAGAGGTGCATATTTAGTCATGGTAGGATTAGGATCGTTTTTTATCATTTTTGGATTGTATGTCATTATTTATTTCAATCGTGTTTATACATCACCAACATTAAAACGTATCATGTTTGTATTGATTCCTGCACCTTATATAGCAATTATTGCTGGATGGATGGTTGCTGAAATGGGAAGACAACCTTGGATTATTTACAACATGATGAAAGTGAGCCAAGGTATTTCTCAAGTACCAGTAGAACAAGTTTGGTTTAGCATTATTTTATTAATTTCGTTTTACGTTTTATTGTTTTTTATGGATTACTACTTATCTATCAAAGCAATTAGAAAAGGATTTGATGGAGAAGGATTATGACACAAGAACTTTTAGCGAATATTTTATATTTTGTAATAGGTTTAGCTTATTTCATTTATCTTGTTCAAGAAATACCAACGATCGGTGTTGGTATTTTAAATATTTTCATTGCAAAAGATAATCAACTTAAAAGAAAGATGCAACGCGTCGCTGGTTTGCATTCTGATGGCATCGAAGTTTGGCTAATAGCATCTGTAGGATTAACATTTGCGGTCTTTCCTGAAGCTTTTGGAGAGATATTTAGTGGAATTTATATTCCTGCTTTCTTACTTTTGATTGCCATTATATTTAGAGGACTCAGTGTAGAACTTCTTTTTAAAGATGACAATCCTAAATGGATTAAGTATATGAGTCTTGCTTGGACAATTTCAGGCATTTTATTAATGTTTGTTTTAGGTGTATATTTAGTTACATTGTTTTTAGGATTTCCATATGAAAATGGATCAATGGACATGAACGTATTTAGTGTTTTTAACACAGCATCAGTGAGTGGCGGTGTGTTTTTAGTTGGACTCTCTGTCATCATGGGGGCTGTTTGGTTAAAACTTAATAAGTTAAATGATTTGGGTGAACAAGCCTTTAATTTAATTAAAAAATACGGCATTATTTATTTTATACCATTGTTATTTGCATTAATTTTAATGGGCATCAACAATAATCTAGTATCAATTATTTCAGGAGAACTTTTCTCTAATCACCCGTTTTTAATTGCATTACCTTTAGCAGCGTTATTACTTTTTATGTTGTTAACGTTGTTTTCTTATCTTAAAAAACCATTACTTGTCTATGGCGCTTTCTTTTTAGGATTGGCATTATTTATCGCGACTGGGTTTATAGGTACTTTTCCTTACGTATTATTTTCTAAAGTTGCATACATAGAAGGATTGGCAATTGTTGATGTAATGTCTTCGACAACGGCATTAACAATTATTGGTACTGTTGTTGCAATCATTGTACCTGTTGTTTTGATGTATCAGGGACAAAAGTATGTCTACTTTTTTAGAAAGGATGACCCTTCAACATGGCAGTAAAAAATCAATCAAAACAAGTAGATGACAAAAAAACTTGGAACGCTTTGAATTTCAACAAAAATTCATTAATCGTTTTACTTGGGTATTTTGTTATCCTAACAATCCTACAACAAGGCTTTATTTATGGTGTTCAACATATACTAAATATTGTTGCTTTAGTATTTGTGATTAAAGAAACAGAGATATTATTTTATTCACACTCACAAAATTTAGATAGAGCCCAAGCAAAAGCCTTAGCTAAAAATAATCATTATTTATTAACGGCATTAACAATCGGTGTTTTTGTACCTTATTTTACGCCAGTTATTATTACGATCATGGTTGGAATCGTTGCAGTGCTTATAACAAAACTTGTATTTGGTGGCTTTGAACATAGATTTGTATCGCCAGCGTTAGTAGCAATCATCATCTTGTCTGTAGGATTTAGAATCTCTTTAAGTTCGGTTGTCATTCCCAATACATTTGATACTCAAATATTCAATGCACTTGCTTCCACCAGGTTATTTAGCAATTGGATTAATTTTTCAATTTCAATCGATTCAACAGCAACTGTTTGGCGTCTTGTCGTTGCAGGGTTGCCTATCTTTCTAATTCTTGTATTTGTAAGACTTCTTAAAGATAGATCATCCTTGCTGCTTCCAATGGTTTTATTATTTTTAATGTTATTAGCAAATTACACATTAAATTTTGATGTATTAGAGTTTGTGTTTCAATTTGAAGCATTGTTTATACTATTATTTGTATTAACAGATCGTATCCTTTTACCAAAAAACGACACATCTAAAATTATCTTGGCATTCATTATAACCATTGTTGCAGCATTTATGTTCTCTAATTCTGTCTCACATGCAGTTGTCTATGCAACCTTGTTTGCATTGATAATGGTTCCTATGATGAATCAACATCCATTATTTAATTCATCAAATAAAACGACAAAATATGTTGTAAACATTGGGTTATCAGTCGTTGGAATTTTTGCATTTATTCAAGCAGGATGGTTATATTTTGGACCTCAAATCGGTCGACCTAAAGTCGATGTACTTCAATATTTTGAAGAATATGACCCATCCGTGTTTGTTCAAAATCTTGAATCTTCAAGACTTTATAACGAAGATGCATATGGAACGATACAAGGTGTTTACGAAATTTTCAATACAGAAACGTCTACCATTGAAGTGTTGATGTACAACATGGTGAGTGATGGATTCTGGGGACCAATCAACGTGATTGTTGTTGTCAATCCATACACAGATACCATTGTAAATTATTATGTTGTGAGACACGAAGAAGTTCAAGGTGCTGCTTATTTTGATGCTCAATCTGTTGAAGACATTATTGGACTTAGCATTGAGGCATTTAATATTCCAGAAGATCTAAATGCTGGTGCGACAGGCACATGGAATGCATTGCAACTTATCGTTGACGATGTTATCAATCAATATCAAAATGAAGAGGTGAGTTTAAATGAAGACAACAACTAAACAATTCATTTCTGATACAATGACTCAATCGCTTACAAATAATAACCCAGTATTCATCTTGATGCTTTCGATTGCGCCAGTATTAGCACTTACAAACGATTTATCATTGTCTATTATTGCCGGTATCAATGTACTTGTCATTTTGGTAGTAGCATTTCTAATAAAAAGAGGTCTATTAAGTAAAGTACCAGAACAATTAAATATTTTAGTCAATATTTTACTTGTCGCCACATTAGTATCTATTTCTGAATTGGTATTACAAGTATATGACTTAGCAATGTATGATGCTATTGGAATCTATTTACCATTAACTGCTGTCAGTGGTATGATTCTCACACAAACAAATTCTAAAACGCTTGACAAGGATACTTTTAAAAATGCTTTAATAAAAGTAGCGACTCAAGGGATATCATTTTTAGTAACATTAATTTTAATTGCGATCATTCGTTCTATTTTAACGACTGGCGCAGTTAGACTTTTTGGATTACAAATGCGTGTGTTTGATGTGGCTTATAGTTTCACACTCATAGATAGTCCATTTGGTGCTTTTCTCATATTAAGTTTATTGATGGCACTTTTTAGAAATCTAATGAATAAAGGAGCAAAATCATGATAGAGTTTACAAATCTTTTTGAAATGATTATTGCTGCCGTCTTTGTAAGTAATATCATTTTAAGTTTTTATTTAGGTATTGATCATCAATTATTTATTGAAAAAAAACATACAATGATTAATAAAAGAGTATTAGTCATATTCATTGTTTTACCATTATCTAGCATGATGAGTTTTGTGATTCAACAATCCTTGTTGATTGAACTTGATGCTTTGGGTGAGATCGTACGCGATTTAACATACTTTAGAACCATCACCTTTATCGTTGTTATCATTTTAGTCAATTATATAGTTTTAGGATTACTATCTAAGTTTTTCCCAAATCAATTTAAAAATCTACAAAACGAATTTAAAGGTGTGCTTCCAAGCACGATTGTATTAGGTTCTGTAATTGTCATCACATCAAGTGTAACAACATTATTAGAGTCATTGTTGTTATCGATAGTAGTGGTATTTGGATATGCATTTGTTCTCAATATACTAAAATTTATTGAAAATCAATTAGAGATGAAGGTTGTACCTAAATCATTTCAAGGGTTACCTTTACAACTTATTATATTGTCAATTATTGCATTAATTTTTAGCGGTTTTGGAGGGTAATGTATGCAAAATCAAAATATTTTAAAAGCTCAAAACCCAAGAGTTAATATCAAAAATATTACCATTTCCACCATATTATTAAGTGTGTTACTTGTCATTGGTGCATTGGTATATACACCATATGTATTGCTTATGGGACTTGTTGCAATCATTTCCGGTGTCACAGTTGAATATGTATTTGTAAAAGTAAGAAAACAACCTTATAAGTTTAACGCTGGAGCTTTAGATACACCATTACTTATTGTATTGTTGATGCCTCCACAACTACCATTATATATGGTCATTGTTGGGACTGTATTTGGGGTCTTCTTTGGAAAAATGATTTTTGGTGGATTAGGCAGAAATATATTCCATCCAGCAATGATGGCGTACTTATTTTTACTTGTCACCTTTCCAATTGCTGTAGGTGCGAACTTTATTGATCCGATCACTGGCAATATTGTCGAGTCTATTAACTTAACAGATGTAACTTTTTTTGGAACAAGTGAACAATTTTTTAACTTATTACTTGGGAGATACCCGAATTCCATTGGCTCAACGTTTGTATTGGGAGTATGGGTTGTTGGAGCAGTATTGCTTTTCTTGAGAGCTGTCGACTGGAAAATCCCACTTACGATTCTTTTGACAACTGCTTTAGCGACAGCAGTATTAGGCAATTATTATCCTGGACAATTTTCTGATGGGTTTGTTGCATTATTCCAAGGACAATTGTTATTTATTTCTTTATTTGTTGCTACAGATCCAGTGACGGCACCTAGAACAACTAAAGCTAGAATATATTATGGTATTGGTATCGCTTTAATTACTGTCATTATTCGTGGTTTAGCAAATGCTTCAGAAGGTATTGTATATGCGGTTATCATCATGAATGCTGTTGGACCAATGTTTGAACCTGTTGAACAAATTGAAAAGGGGGAATAAGATGAATCAATATATTAAACTTTTAATATTCATAACGGTTGTTGCATTTTTTACCTCATTTGCATTTATTTCTATGGATTTACTGTTCTCTGAAAAGATTGAACAAAATCAAAATAAAGCATATTATGCTGCAGTATTAAATCACAACAACATTGCATACGATGATTCTAATATATTTGATGTATTTGATGCAACCATTCAAGTGGAAACTTATGTCTATGAAGGCCAAGAATTAAATGTATATATTAATTTAGAAAACAATAATATCTCTGTGATTTTTGGACTTTTTGATGCCTCAGGTGTTTGGGGAGATATTATTGGTATTATGACACTGGATGAAAATTTCACTAGAATTATTAATGTAAGTGTACTCATACAAGAAGAACAATTAGGAAAAGATGTTTCTACGAGAGGATTTCTAGACCAATTTCTGAATTTACCATTAGCAGGTGAAACATTGACTCCTGTGATTGTAGGACCGATTGGACCAGAAGGAGATCTAGAAAATGAAGTCGATCAATTATCTGGTGCTACAGGTACATCCAATGGATTTCAAAATATCATTAATGAAAGCTATTTTATTTACAGAGACCTATTAGAAGGTAGGGATAACGCATGAAACTGATAAGAATTAGATATACTAAATGGTTTAACATCTTAAAAAATGGGATGAAAACCAATAACCCAGTATTTGTTGCTGTGTTAGGGATTTGTAGTTCTCTTGCAATTTCAAATACCGTTCCTAATGCAATTGCAATGGGTCTTGGCGTGACATTTGTTACAATGTTTAGTTCGATGTTTGTATCGATGTTTAGAAATTATATTCCAGCAAAATTAAGAATTGTGACCTATATGATCATTATTTCTACATTCACAATTTTTGTACAGAAATTTTTACAAGCATATTTTCCTGATATTTATGCTTCTTTAGGAGCTTATGTAGGACTTATCATCACGAATTGTATCGTTATGGGTCGTTCAGAAGCATTCGCGATAAAAAATCCTTGGAAATATTCTATTATTGACGGATTTTTCAGTGGTATGGGCTATACGTTTGTTTTAGTACTCGTTGCCATTATTCGTGAACCTTTAGCATTCGGTACTTTATTTGGCATTCAAGTGCTCCCTGATAATTTTACCTTGTGGGCATCGATGGGTACAGCTTCTGGTGCATTCTTTATCGTAGGACTTATGATTTGGATCTTAAGAAATTGGGCCAAATCATATGAGGAGGCTTAATTTATGTTAGACTTTTTTATATCCACGATTTTAAGCAATAATATTGCACTTACATTAATTTTAGGGATGTGTCCCCTTATTGCAATTTCAACAAATGTTAAAAATGCAAGAGGTATGGGTATCGCAGTTGTAATCGTTGTGACGTTAACAGCAGTTATCAATTACCCTATCTATCAACTTTTAGTACTAACAAATACAACAGACTTAAGTTTACTTGCATTCATCATTACGATTGCCGCTGTTGTACAAGTATTAGAAATTTTATTAGAAAAATATATTCCATCACTCTACAGTGCCTTTGGTGTATACCTACCTTTGATCACAGTGAATTGTGTGGTGCTAGCAGTGAGTCAATTTTTTGTTACTAGAGATTATAATTATGCAGAAACAACTGTTTTTGCCTTTGGCTCATCCATTGGCTGGCTCCTTGCAATCGTTTTAGTAGCATCTATTAGGGAAAAACTAGCTGTCTACGGAGACCTTCCTAAAGGACTTAGAGGTAGAGCAATTGTGTTTATTATTTTAGGAATTTTAGCATTAGCATTTTCAGGCTTTGCTGGATTATCGTTATAGGAGGTTAGAATGAATTTATTTTTACCACTCATTATTTTTGGTATTTTAATCTTAATCACTGGACTTCTTATTTTACTAGATTATGTACTTGGCGGAAGTAGTCAAAAAACTATTACAATTAATGGTGATACTCAAATTGTTGTCTATGGTGATGATACAGTACTATCGACCCTAGCTCAAAATAAAGTATTTATTCCGTCCGCATGTGGTGGAAAAGCGACATGTGGAACATGTAAATTTAGATTGGTTGGAGATGTTCCAGGGGTAAAACCAACGGAACAACCCTTTTTATCTCCAAAAGAAGTTGAAGATGGTGTCAGACTATCTTGTCAACAAAAAGTTACAGAAAATATGCAAATTGCCTTGCCATCTCAATTATTATCAGCGAGAGATTTTGAAACAGTCGTAGAAGTTGTAGAAGATCTAACATATGATATTAAACTTATTAGATTTAAATTAATCGAACCTTCTACGGTAGATTTCAAACCAGGTCAATTTATGCAAATTAAAGTCCCTGGGATTGATGTTGTAAGAGCATATTCATTAGCATCTAATCCATCTGAAAAAAGTTATGTTGAAATGATGATTCGTTATGTCCCAAATGGACAAGCTACAACATTTGTTCATAAAGCTTTAGAAGTTGGTGATAAAATTACACTTACTGGACCATTTGGTGATTTCTTCCTACAAGAAAATTCTGATAAACCCATCATATGTATTGCAGGTGGTTCTGGTAAAGCCCCAATCCGTTCTATTTTATTTCGTTTAAAAGAATTGGGTATGAATAGAAAAGTGAAATACTTCTTTGGTGCAAGAGCAGTTAGAGATTTATATTACACAGAAGAATTCAATCAACTTTCTAAAGAGTTTCCAAATTTTGAATATATTCCAGCATTATCTGAACCTCTAGAGGAAGATCATTGGAAAGGCGCAACTGGGTTGATTACAGACGTTCTAGATCGTATGGTAGGAGACTTATCCAATCATGAAGCATATTTATGTGGGTCACCAGGGATGATCAACGCTTGTATCAATGTACTTAATAAGCACGATATTAAACAAGAAAACGTTTATTACGATAAGTTTTCATAAAAAAAGTACCTATTTAGGTACTTTTTTATTTTTAATTAAATAACCAATAAATATGAATATAGCAACCGTTAAAGCAATCATGCCTGCAATCACATGAGAATAATAGTTTTCGGTTAATTTTAATATACGAAGACTCACAGATAACACAACATAAATACTTATAAAAGATATGGATGCGTAAATAAAACTCAGCTTAAGTCTCACTTTCTAAACTCCTTGTATAATTTATTGTTGATGTATAAAACAAACAAAACAATATAAACTAATTTATCTGTCCAACTACCGACCCATAAAATATGCAAATACAACAGACCATAAATGATATAGGATGCTTTTTGTATGTTTTTCCAATCTCTAGGATTTATTTCTCTTCGAATCGTTTTAAAGGAAATGATTGTTAAAGGTACCATGAGCGCATATGCAGCGATTCCAAATAAATTGATACCACTAAATAGACCAAGTAAATGAAGTACTGCATGTGGTGAAATGAATATAAAACCAATAATTGATAACAAGCCTCTGGTTTTTACTAATATTTGGGTAAGTTTCCATTTAATAGGAATAACCCCAGTAAACATAATCACGATAAAAATAGCAATCGATATATAGCCTTTAAGAACATAATCAAATATATAAAGATCATTAAATATTATAGACAAGATCGCAACACATGTTGCTAGTAAATAAAATATAACATCTTTGCTAAACATTTTTGGAAATTTATAAATCGAAATCACTATAAAAAATGATAACAGCGTGATGTTTATTGAAATCGGAAGTAAATTGGTGATTAATATAAATAATAAAATGAGTAAGATAGAGATCATAATTTTCTTTCATCTAATGAATTTGCACATATATTTTAACATATTTATGGATTCATAAATGGTGGATTCACTTACTCAATCATCATGTTGTATAATATGACTAAATAAAACGTATACAAAGAGGAACGTATGAAACAAGTGTTAGATGCTCAAAAACAATTATTTAATGATCAAGTGACAAAATCATATGCATTTAGATTTCAACAACTATCAAAATTAAAAGAAGCAATTTTAAAACGACAAAATGATATCACTCAAGCTTTAAAAAAAGATTTAGGTAAATCTTCTTTTGAGGCATATGCAACTGAAATTGGCTATACGTTAAAATCAATTCAGTTTATCCAAAAAAGATTAAAGACTTGGATGAATAGAAAAAAAGTGAAAACACCTTTTTTTCAGTTGCTAACAACATCATATATTCAACCTGAACCAAAAGGTCAAATTCTAATTATTGGCCCTTTTAATTATCCATTTCAACTTGTTATTGAACCGCTCATAGGTGCCATTGCTGCAGGGAATACTGTATTTCTTAAACCAAGTGAATTCACACCAAATGTTTCAAAAATCATTGAAAAAATCATCAAAGAAACGTTTGATTCAAGTTATATTCATGTGGTTCAAGGTGGTGTTGAAGTGACGCAAGCATTACTAGATTTGTCTTTTGATCATATATTCTTTACTGGATCTACAAAAGTTGGACAAATCATTTATGAAAAGGCAGCTCAAAAACTCATTCCGGTGACTTTAGAACTTGGTGGAAAAAGTCCAACGATTGTCGATGAAACTGCAAACATCAAAGTCACAGCGAGAAGAATTGTATATGGTAAATTTCTAAATGCAGGACAAACGTGCATCGCACCAGATTATATTTATGTTCAACAAAATGTAAAAGATACATTAGAAAAAGCACTTATAGATACATTAAAAGAATTTTATCCTAATTATGATAACCTTACACATATCGTTTCTGATCAACATGTAGACAGATTAAAAAAACTCATCAATAAGAAAAAAGTCCTTTATCAAGGCAACATCATCGATAAAAAAATAGAACCTATTATCATGCATGATGTGACTTGGGATGATGATGTTATGAAAGATGAAATATTTGGACCAATCTTACCAATCTTAACATTTGAAAATCTTGATGAAGTCATCAGTGTTTTAAAAACAAAACCAAAACCGCTTGCTTTATATGTTTTTTCAGAATCTAAATCCAATATTAAACGTATTTTTAATCAACTTTCATTTGGTAATGGCGCGATTAATGATACCATTATGCAAGTTGTAAATCCTCATTTACCTTTTGGTGGTGTCGGACATAGTGGCATCGGAAATTATCATGGAAAAGCATCCTTTGATGTATTTAGCCACATGAAGACATATGTTAAACATAGTACAAAATTTGATCCAGCCATTGCATATCCTCCTTATACAAAGAAAAAAGAGAAGCTTATTAAAAACATTTTAAAATAAAAAAAAGATGGAGTATATCCATCTTTTTTTTATTTTAAATGTTGATGTGCATCTTTTAAAATTTGAGATGATTTTTTAAGAAGTACTTTTTCTTCATCACTAAGTTTAAGTTTAACGATATGATCAATACCTTCTCTACTGACTACTGCAGGTAATCCAATATAAACCTTGTCACAATCATATTCATCTTCATTTAAAACAGACAACGGAAGAATTGCATGATCATTATTAAGAATTGCCATGACAATGCGATTGAGCGCCATTCCGATACCATAATAAGTTGCTTGTTTTCGAGAAATAATTTCATAAGCAGCATTTCTTACGTCATCTGCAATGACTTGAAGATCTTCAAATTTGATTTTATCAATGGTTTCAATAACATCCATGATAGGTTTAGAACCAACATTAGCATTAGACCAGCAAACAAATTCACTGTCACCATGCTCTCCTAATATGTACGCATGGACATTTCTCACATCAATGTGAATACGTTTTGCTAATTCATAACGCAATCTCGCTGTATCAAGAGAAGTTCCACTACCAATAACTTTCGTTTTTGGCAGACCTGAAGCTTCATACACGACATACGTTAAAATATCTACTGGATTGGTCGCTACTAAGAATATACCATTAAAACCACTTGCCATGACTTGTTTAACAACTGATTTCATGATCTCTGCATTGCGTTTTAATAGGTCTAAACGGGTTTCCCCTGGTTTTTGATTAACACCTGCTGTAATGACAACAATATCTGCATCTTTACAGTCTTGATAATCTCCAGCGTAAATGTTCATTTTGCGCGGGGCAAATACTAAACCATGGTTCAAGTCCATGGCTTCTCCGACAGCTTTTTCATGATTAACATCGATTAATACCAATGTTTCAAAACTACCCTTATTAAGTGCACTATAGGCAAAACTCATGCCTACAAAACCTGTTCCAATTAAGACAACTTTACTCATTTTAGACTCCTTAATACATGTTTTTCTACTTGTTGACCGGATAATACAACCATTGGCATACCGCCACCTGGATTAGTAGATCCACCTACAAAAAATAAATTATTATAAAATGTTGATGTCTTAGGTACTTTAAAGCCTAAATTCATTTTACGATTGGCTTCAACACCATAGATGGCACCTTGGTTAGAATAATATTTTTGCTGAATGGTTTCTGGTGTCCATAACTCTTTCGATACTATGTGTTTTCTTAGATCTGTCAGTCCCATGCGTTCTAATTTAGTTAGAACAGCATCTTCAAATGCTTCATATTCCTCTTTTGAAAAGGCTTTGTCACCTTTGATGACAGAAATGTGAGGCAATATTTTAATAATTTCATGACCTTCAGGTCCTTGAGAAGGATCTGTTTTCATTGGTGCAACCAAATAAATCGTTGGATCACCTGATAATTTGTGTTTATGAAAAATATTATCAAAATTTTGTTTGAGCTCATTTGAGAAAAAGAAATTATGATGCGCAAGTTGAGGATACTGTTTATTAACACCTAAGTGCAAAGCGAATCCGGAACAAGCAGGTCCGTATTTTTTCTTAAGTGTTTTAAGTTTTTTCTCTGGTTCTTGGGTAATTTTCTCATAGAAAGGAATTGCCTCCATATTAGAGACAACGACATCGACATGTTTCGTTGTACCATCACTTAATGTTATTTTAGAAATACGTCCTTTTTGTTTCTCTACAGATAAGACTTCAGTATTTGTTTTAACAATAATGCCTAATTCTTTCATGAGTTTTTGCATTCCAATGGAGGCTTGATACATGCCACCTTCAACATACCATAAACCAAATTTCCATTGAATATAAGGCAACAGATTCATTACTGCTGGTGCATCATACGGATTAGAACCGACATATTTAATAAAATAATTCATAATGTCAATTAAATAAGGATTCGTGATGTATTTTCTAATGCCTTCATCCATAGTTCTAAAATAATCACTGTCTTTAAATATTTTTAAAGGAGGATAATATTTAAGTGTTTGCAAGACAGTTTCAGCTTGATTTTTAAATAAGATATCATTTGTAAAATCATAAAGTTTTTCTGTATAAGTATAAAAAGCTTGAAGCTCTTCATAATCTTTTTCTGTAATGTTATCTAAAGCTTTCATACCCTCTAATGTATCTGCTAAATCGATGGTTGTTCCATCTTCAAAAAAGTTTCTCCAGTGTGGTGTCACAGGTACGAGTTTAAAATAGTTTTCTCTTTTTTTACCATGCATCTCAAATAATGCATCAAAATATTGTGGCATTGTAAAAATAGATGGACCCAAATCAAATGAAAAACCATCTTGTTCAAGGACATTTAGTTTACCACCTATATGTGAATTTTTTTCGATGAGTGTGATACGAAACTCTTTATGCTTGGCAAGGGTGATTGCGGCACTCATACCACCTAACCCACCACCAATGACAACGACTTCTTTCATGTTTCCTCCTTAATAAATAAACGGAATAAATTTATATCTTGCGCGTTTCCACTCTGTATAACGCATACCGAGTTGTGTTTCTAAAATGTGTTCTTCTAATACCATACGATGATTTAAAATGTATCCCATAAATACATAACTTATGGGGATTAAAATAATATTACTAAAGAATAATGGTACGCTTGTCGATAGAAGAAATAAACCTAAATATAAAGGGTGTCTTAAAATTTTATAAGGTCCTGTTGAAATTAAATCATGTTGCTCAGAGACGGCGACATTTCTTGTAAAAAAACGACCGAGATGCATGATGGAAACATAACGCAATACAAGTCCCATGGTGTATAAAATGATTGCAACATAATTAAAAATCGTGCGCGTATTTTGGTCTTGAATGCTTCCAATTTGAAACATGCCAAAAATAAAGTTCAATAAAATAATGATTAAAATAAACTGTAAGATAAAAAAGAAGCTTTTTTTCTCCTCTTTACTTTGTTTTTGTAAGTGAGATGGAAAAATAAAAAACTCACTGATCCATAATATAGTTACAAAATAAAAAAGATAGTATGGCCACGTATTTACGAAAAAAAATGATAACATATAGACCTCTAGTATCTCTATTATATCATGTAAAGAATGCTATAAGATAAGGATATTATGTCTTTTCATTTTTTGGCATTTTTTGGCATCATATTGTGTTATAATTGAAAAAAAATAGGAGCACATCTATGAATTTATTTTTCTATGTGATTTTAAGTATTATCCTAGGGATGTTTGTTTTTGAGTTTTTCATTTCAATCCTGAATTATCGATATAAAAACCAACCGATTCCTGAGAATGTTCAAGGACTTTATGATAAGGATAAGTATAAAAAGTGGCTTGAGTATTCAATGGTAAATTTCAAGTTTGGTATCGTTTCAAATACACTTTCTACAGTTGTGATGCTTTTGTTACTATCATTAGGCGCATTTGGATTTTTTGAAGAGTTGAGTATCGAAGTGAGTTCAAATGCATTACTTCAAACCCTATTGTTCTTACTGATGTATTATGTGATTTCTTTTATGATGTCACTTCCTTTATCATATTACCGTGTATTTAGGATAGAAGAGTCTTTTGGTTTTAATAAAATGACGAAAAAACTTTTTATTGTTGATAAAATAAAAAGTTTTATATTAACCATTGTATTTGGTGGAGGAATTATAAGTTTACTCTTTGTTATTTTTGAAGCATTTTCAAATATCTGGATATTTATTCTGATTGCATATCTAGTTATATTTGCTGTGATGCTTGCATTATTTTTATTTAACGGTGTGTTTGTAAGATTATTCAATAAACTTACTTTATTAGAAGAAGGGAGTTTAAAAGAAAAAATTGATGCATTAGCATTATCACTTGGATTTGAAGTCAAACGTATTTATGTCATGGACGGATCAAGAAGGTCAACAAAGCTCAATGCATTTTTCAGTGGATTAGGAAAAACGAAAGAAGTTGTGTTATTTGACACATTGATAGAAAAATCCACTGAAGATCAAATATTAGCAGTTCTAGCACATGAACTTGGTCATGCAACACATAAAGATACATTAAAAGGACTTATTCAACAACTTTTCGTGATTGGTTTATATGTCTTGGTGTTAGGATTCATATTAACGACAGTTGATTTACATACGGCATTCTACTTATCAAATGTGCATTTTGGTTTTGCAATTATTCTTATGTCTATCTTACTTTCTCCTGTGAATACATTATTAGGAATATACACGAATTACGTATCAAGGGTTCATGAATATAAAGCAGATGCTTTTGCTGCTAAACACACTTCAAAAGACGCCATGATCAGTGCACTTAAATTACTCGTTGTTGAAAATTTTGCCAATTTAACACCGCATCCACTTTATGTAAAACTTTATTATAGTCATCCACCCATTTCATCACGTATTGCTTCTGTTGAAGCGTCCTAATATTTACCATATTTTAAAAAGCGATATAGATGTATCGCTTTTTTTTATTTTCATGTGTTATACTACTGTTGTAATATAATCTTCAGGGCAGGGTGAAATTCCCGATCGGCGGTAAAGTCCGCGAGCCTTCGGGCAGGATTTGGTGCAATTCCAAAACCGACAGTATAGTCTGGATGGGAGAAGATATGGTTTTTTATGCCTTATTTTTTGCTTTATCATGCCCTGAAAAGGGCATTTTTTGTTATATAAGGAGAGTTTGATGCACGACGTATACATGAGAAAAGCGTTAGAATTAGCTTCCAAAGGTGGCATTCAAGTGAAACCAAATCCACTTGTTGGTGCAGTGATTGTTAAAAATAATCAGGTCATTGGTGAAGGCTACCATCAAGCCTATGGTGAAGCTCATGCCGAAATCCAAGCTTTCAATCATGCGATAGAAGATGTCAAAGATGCCACAATGTATGTAACCTTAGAACCATGTAGCCATCACGGAAAAACTGGATCTTGTGCTAAAAAAATCATAGAAATACTGAAGTAATACATAATGAAAGTATTAAAGTAGATTTAAATGGTCATAAAATGACACATCCTCTT
>JALQTF010000036.1 GCA_023264085.1 Acholeplasmataceae bacterium | reverse complement strand
TCCAGCCAATAGCCACACCAACGATAATAGCCACAAGTCCTACAGGGATATTAAACGGCATTTTAACCTTTCCAATCCACCCAAGTAAAACAATCGCTAATGCAACTAATCCTATATAAGGCACTGCAAACACACTAAATGCTGGGTTTAATGCAATATAAGTAATTGAAACCCCAGCAAGTGATCCAAGCATTGCAGCTCTAGGCACTATCTTTCTAACCTTTGGTCCAATAAAACTACCTAATAATTCAATCACTCCTTCAAGCAGTGACCAAACCAGACCAGCTGCCCATGCTAAATAAGCATTACCTGTCGCCCAGAAAACTGGACCTATAATTAAAAATACAATTAAAAACATGTGTGGAACACTTGTGCCTGCAGGGAGTGCAGTCACATCATCTCTATGTTCTTTTTTAGCAAGTTTGATTGCCATAAACGTATAATATAAAGATGATATTAAAATTGAAAAACCAACGGCTGGTAATATTCTGCCATAGACAATATTACCAGGAAGTCCAACGACTGCACTTAATAAACTTGCCATCACTAAGACGTTCGTTAAATTATTGGTAAACAGTCCAAAAAAACCGTTCCAATCACTTTTTACAAAATATTTTATCTTCATTTTATCAATCCTCATCTATTATCATCAGTATAAAAAGATACACTTAGCGTTAAGCGTATCTTTTTTAGATGTTAACCAATCACAGTTCCTGATTCACCTTTAATGGCTAAAGATGCTTCTTCTAAAGACGCAATAATTGCTTTACCTTTAGGATTGTTATTGACAAACGCAATGGCAGCCTCTACTTTTGGTTGCATACTGCCTTTACCAAATTCTCCTTGTTTAATATAATATTTAGCATCTCTTAAACTAATACTAGAAAACTCTTTTTCATTTGGTTTATTAAAGTTAATCGCAACTCTTTTTACACCAGTTAAGATAATAAATACATCTGCATCAATTAATTCAGCTAATTTAGCACCACTAAAATCTTTATCAATAACTGCACTTATACCTGTAATCTTATTTGTTTTGATGACAGGTATACCACCGCCGCCTGATGCGATGACGATCACACCATTATCAATTAATGATTTGATCACATCTTTTTCAACAAAATCAATTGGTTTTGGACTAGGAACAACAATACGATATCCTCTTCCAGAATCTTCAACCATACGAACACCAAGTTCTTTAATCATTTGTTCAGATTCTTCTTTTGTATGAAAACGACCAATAGGTTTTGTCGGATTTTCAAAAGCTGGATCATTTTCATCTACAATCGTTTGTGTGACAATGGTTGCTACTTTTTTTGCTAGATTTCTTTCTAATAACGCATTGGTCACTGCATTTTGTAGATGATAACCAATATATCCTTGACTCATGGCTCCACATTCAGGAAGTGGCATTCCAGGTATTTTATCATTGTTATCATGTGCTGTTTCAAAAGCATTTTGAATCATCCCAACTTGTGGACCATTGCCATGAATCACTGCAACTTGATGTCCATCAGCTGCTAGATCAACGATACTCTCTGCTGCATGTTTGACTAATTCTAATTGCTCACTTGGATTATCTCCAAGTGCATTACCACCTAAAGCGACTACAATTCTCATTTACTTAACTCCTTTTGCATAATCTTCAAGTGCTTTTTCGAAACAAGCCATGGGTGGATTGACTAATCCTGCACCAACCTGTCCAACTCCAGCTTTCTTGTGTGCCATACCCGTATTAATAATCGGTAAAATATTTGTTTCTACAACCTTTAAGATATCAATACCTAACGCAGTAGGCATGAAATCTAAAGGTGGAAGTGTAAAGACTTGATGTTTTCCACTTGTGATTTCGTGCATTTCTTTAGAATAATCATAAGCTTGCTTAACAACACCACCTACAAATTGAACAATTGCAGGGGCACCGCCCATCGCAAACCCACCAATACCACATGTCTCAGTAATCGCACTATCACCAATATCAGGGGCTGCATCATCTTCAGTAAATCCAGGGAACATTAACCCTTTGACATAATTAGCTGGTGCAGTAAACCATTTATCGCTATGTGCAAGTTGTATACCAAAATCAACACCATTACGACTCATTGCGACAACGACTGTTGAATATGGTGTATGTCTTGCACTATCGAGTGCTAATTTACAATAAGGCATCGATAGATTTAAAAAGTAATGCTCATTATTTTTAATAAAGTTTAATGTGCCTGATTTCATTTCATCAGAAAAACTTGTTTGAACAATATATCCAGCAACTTCTCTTAAAAATAATGCTGAAGATGCTTTATTTCTGTTATGGCATTCATCACCCATATGAAGCGCTTGGGTGATGATTGATTTAATATCAATACCTTTAGCAAGCTCTACTGCTTCATTTAATACAGGCATGACTGTTGTTTCCATGAATTTTAAGCGATCAAGTACTTCTTTACTATTGGCACCATAACGAAGCACTTTACCTAAACCTTCATTAATCGTGCAATAGCTATAGTTACCATGGACTTCATTATATAAAACATGTACTGGCATTGATGCAGAAATAATACCAGCCATAGGTCCAACAGCTTGATGATGATGTGCACTATCAAATGTAATTTTTCCAGACTTAGCTAAAAGGGTTGCTTCTTTTTCATCTTTAGCTAATCCTTCATACATTAAGGCACCAATGATTGCACCTTGCATCGGGCCAGCCATGTTTTCAAAGGCAATCGGTGGACCTGAATGTAGGATAGTATGTGAAGTCATATTTGGAATGACATCTTTAGCTTGTTTAACAGCTACTAATTTTGCTTCTGCTGCTTTGATTTTAGATACTACTTCTTCATTAGCTTTTTCTATTTGTTCACTATAAGGTCTAATTTTATTTAATAAAGAAAGTAATTTTAAATCACCACTTGCAGGTGGTTTCCATTCTAGATGGACATAATCAAGCCCTTGAGTTTCAAAATCTTTTTTGAAACTAGGAGATCCAACATTAACAACTTTTAATGTTTCACTAAATAATTTTGATATACTCATAACTTACCTCCTACAATCTTAGATGCAATAAGCGCTGCATGTGCATTTGTTTTTGCGATGATAACGCCATGTTCTTTTAACATTGCTTCAGATTTCTCTAAGTTTTGCGCATCTTTATCGGTTCCACAGACATAAGCGACAAAGCTTAAATGTCTGTTATCCTTTTTAGCGATAGCTAAAGCTTCATCAATCGTTTCAATCGTTACACCTACTGGATCTTCATGTGAACCTAATCCAAGTTCGAAATCTAAAAGAATCACAGAAGTTTCTGGATTTTTTGCTTCTTGGATGATACGATCAAGTCTGATCATCGGTTCAATCATTGGATGAGGTTTTCCTTGTGTGAAAACATCATCACCTAAATCGACTAAATTATGTCCATGACTTTCCATCGGATTGATCATGATTTCATCTTTCTTTTTAGCCACATTACTTGTAATATCATGAACTTTACCTCTTAAGACGCTTAATGTCTCAGCAGTTAAAGTTCCACCGCAAAATAACCCTTTAATCTTATCTTGAGATTTAGCTTTTAATTGTCGTTCTTTTTCAATAAATGTTTCTGTTTCTTTATCGATGGTCATTAAATCTGGTGTTTTAAATCCACCAAGTTCTAATGCTTTTTGTGCAGCTTCAGTTAATGTTGAAACAAAATGAACATCTTTAATGTTTTCATTTACAACTGCATCAAGTAAACAAACCACAACTGGTTTATTTAATTCTTTGATCTTTGTTAAGATCTTATCTAAAACTGATTTGTGTGGAGGTTTAGAAATTAATACAATCACTTCAGTATCAATATCTTCACTTAAAGCATCAATGCTCTTAAGCATCATCTTTCCACCAACAGCTTCTGATAAATCTCTACCACCAACACCTATAGCTTGGCTAATTCCACCACCAAAACGATCAATGATGACTGTCACTTCTTGAAGTCCTGTTCCACTAGCAGCAACCAATCCAATATGTCCTTTTGATACTTGATTTGCAAAACATAAACCCATACCATTAATGATTGCGGTTCCGCAATCAGGACCCATCACTAATAAATCCTTTTTAATCGCTAAGTCTTTTAAGCCAATTTCATCTTCAACACTCACATTATCACTAAATAACATGACATGCATGTTATTTTCTAATGCCTTATATGCTTCATTTGCAGCATAGATGCCAGGCACACTGATAATTGCGATATTACTATCTTTTGCTTGTTTAGCTTGAGAAATTGTTTTAAATACTGTTTGTGATTGATCTTGGTTTTGATTGGTCTTGTTGCTCAGTTTATCTAAAACTTGATCAACCCAACCATCAATAGTCTCATGCATTTCAATACCAATGAGTAAATCATTTGGTGTTGCATCATCAAACTTCTTATCATAAAGACCAACAGATTCCATCATGTCTTTGTTCATATCCGTACCCATAAACATGACTAAATCTTTTAAATTGAGTGCTTTTTTAATCGATACTGTCGTACTCATCAAAGTTACAGAATCGTAATAAGCATTCTTAACTACCTCATAATCTTTCATTTTTATGTTCACCTTCTTTTATGCCATGCAAAAAGCCAATAAGCATCCCAATACCGCTGGTATCACCGATTTCCATCAGTTTTTCTGCATGTTCTATTTTTTTATGTATAAATAAATCTTCTATCATCTTTATGTAAATCATCGGATACATTTTTTCATATGTATCTTTGATGTTTTGTGCACTAAGATGATTTGTTTTTTGATCTGCTAAGTCAATCAAATCATTTATCCAATTGATGTGATGACCTATACTGTTTTTACCGAGTATATAACCAACTAAAATATCATCACCATAGGGTGTTAAACCTGGTCCTAAACCTAATAGTTTTATTGCATGTTCTAAGCTTTGATCTTCTATAAACTGATTGACATGATCAAAGACCAACTGCATAACGACTTGGTTATATTTGTGAATGATATGATCTGATATCTTTTTTTCAATCATTTGATTTAAATGATGAGATAAATCTTCAATCTCATTATCTAACTGATAGTTATGTTCATAAGGTATAAATGTTTTGATCGATGCTTCTGATAAAACAAATGCTAAAGGACCAATGTTTAAAATATTGTCATATATATAGGCATGCATATCTGTTCTTAAATCATAATCCTTAAAATCCAAAGGTTCTTTAAGTTTAATATGATGGATACCTTCAGAAATATCATGTCCAATCGTTATCAGTTTTTCTGATAATTTGATATGAAGTGAATGTTTATGAATACCAAAAAGCATACCACCAAATTTCTTGATGAGCATATAGACACTAAAGCTCATCGATTCGATTTCAAATTTGTATCTCATCATTTACTCCTTCTCAAAAATGGTAACTCATTTAAAATGATTATCATTTGATATTTATATAACAAATTCCTTAATAAACCTATGTTTAAACACTAGATTCTACTTCATTTAAATATAAAGGAATCTTTTAAAATGATTTAAGCATAGATGCTTTATAATCACAAAAGATTCCTTATATGAATGAATACGTTTAACTACTGATTATAGTAAACCAACGATTAAAGCAAATACGCCTACCATAGATGCAGCAACTAATACAAATTTATAATTTCCTTTAATAACATCAAATACTGAAATCTTAAATCCTTCACTAAGTGCAGCAACGTTAATTTGTACTGGACTAATTTGAGTACCTAAACCAACTGAAACAGCGATTAATCCAAATGCTATTGGAGATAAACCAGGGATTAAGACTAATGTTGGTAATATCAGTGTTAATACACCAGCAGCAAATGCGCCTGAAGGTATAGCTATCACAAATCCTAAGAGACATGCTAGGAATAATACAATCCACTCTGGAGCATTAGCAATTAATCCTGCTAATTCAGCAAATGTTCCTAAGAAACCAATCATATTAATAAATCCTAAGAAGATCCCAACACCAAATAGTGTTGTTAAAATAAATCTTGAACCATCAATTAAGTTTTCACTAACCTTTTGAGAATCTTCTTTACAGAAAATCACACATAAGATTGCAGCGATAATAACATTTAACATTGGAACAAAAATAGGAATTGGGAATAAGGCATTTAGTTTACCACCAAATACAACTAAGACTAAGAATGCGATTGTAGGTACAACCATACTCCATAATTGTTTATTTGTTTTAGCATCAAATTCATTTTCTTCTTGAACGTCAGTTCTAACAACATTCTTTCTCTTATGAACGCCATAGAATGCTAAAGCAGCAGCTAATAAGAAGACAACGATGGTTACAGGTAACATCATGTTCGCAAAAGCTTGAACATCTAATCCAGCTGCAGTTGCAGCTAAACCTGTTTCAGTTGATGCTGGAGATGTTGTAAATCCAATGGCAGTTGCAATAGCCATTGCAGCAACAACTTCTGGAATAAATCCAACAGCAGCAAACATTAATGGAGCAATAACCATTGTGTTACCAGCACCCATACCAGCCATATAAGTAGCTAATGCTTGTACTAAGACGATAGCAGCTGCTAACCAAGGTAATTTACCTTTTAACTTTCTATTTAAAAGTTCAACTAAAGCTTTAATACTTCCAGATCTAGCAATCATAACTGCACCAGCAGCATAGATCACTGGAACTAAGTATTTAGATAACATATCTTTAATACCAACATTAACAATTAAATTATTGATATCAGCAAATTTTAAACCAGTTTCTAACTCTCCTGTTGCAACTAAAATCCAAGAAATGATAATCGCAACCACACCGCCAGCAAACCCAGCAACTAACATATGTTTTTTCTTGATTAGGAAAAACAATATGACAAACAATGGAATAAGCATTAAAATTAAATTCATATATTTTCTACCCTTCTTTTTTTATTTTATATGTTTATTTTTTTATTTCTTTTCTATAATTACAGCGATTGGTCCACCACCATCTGGACCTTGGTGTTCTCCACCACCTGAAACGTAAACCATCGGATCACCAACAACAGATGCAATCACACCATTAACAACAGCTCTTGCATGTCTTGTATGATTAATATCAGAATCAGTTAGCATTGTGTTTCTTCTTCCTCTAACTTTTCCTGTTGTGCTCGCTTCTGCTTTAGCTAAAACATTAACGATTTGAGCTTTTTGTTCTTTTGAAGGTAATTTATCAACTTTCATCCCAGCACTTTCTAGTGCTTCGATGATTGCTTCTAAATCAATAGCATCTTTCATCACACTATGTCCGATTGCTAAATCTGATGCAGAATCTTCTGCATTACCTAAAACGATGATTTCACAGTTCATAAGCTCTATACCTGCAGATGTTGATGCAACACTTGAGTATAATGACCAATCATGACAAATGACATCATTGGTAATTTTTTCTTTTTCTACTTCTCCAAGAGCAACTGCAACACCTAAAGCTGATGCGCCTCTTGAATAACCCATAGATTTGTATGTATCAGTGACGACGACTTGTTTGCCTCTTTCATATGCATCTTGAATGCGATCTGATGTTAAGAGTGGACATTTAATTTGGACAAAATGAACATCACTTGGATCAGATAGTCCTGCATCTTCCATCAGTGCCTTAACAACACGAGCAACTTCTTCAACCATAACGGTTGTACCAATTTCTTCTGGTAAGAAGTCTCTTGTATAACCTGATGAAGCAACTAAGTATTTACCTTTTCTAGAAACAGGGGTAACATCCTTTTTTGTAAATATAGTCGCATGTGGTGACATAACACCTTCAGTTCCACCTGACATAACAAATGCAACTTTATGTAGAACATCTTCTTCGCTCATTTTTAATTCTTGAGCCAAGTATGATTTGTAAACAGTTGTTGTTAATGCACGTGTGAAGTCATTAACACATCCGTTTCCTTCAGTCTTTCCTAATACTGCAATAATATCATTAGGGGTGATTTGTTTGTCATGAATCATTTTCTTGAATAACGACAAATCATCTGGTGCAGCCATAGGAACCTTAAATACTTCTATTTTTTGCATAATATTTACTTAATCCTTTCTTATTTTTTTAAAAAAACTGTAACTTTCACTAAAAGTATATCAAAGCGCTTTCAATAAATATATGTGAGTTTTAAACAAATGAAATAGATTTTTTATGTCATTATTAAACAATATGATGGATATATTTGATATAATAAAAGAAAAAAGGTGTAGTGTATGATAAAACTTAGTCAATTATTAGGAATAAATGTTATCGAATCATATGAAGTCTTAGCTGGACACAACAATCTAGATAGTGTAGTTTCTAGTGTTTCTGTTTTAGAAACACCAGAATTTGAAAAATATGTCATTGAAAATTCTTTAATATTAACGACACTATATCCAATCAAGAGAGATATTCCTTTATTTCATAAATTATTAGATATCTTAGTTGAGAAAAACAGTGCTGGTATTATTGTAAAAATCCATAGATATATCGATGAGATCCCTAAAGAGATCATCGATAAAGCCAATGCTTTAGGATTTCCAATCATCACCATTGATTATGATGCTAACTTATCCAATATCTTTAATTCTATATTAAGTGAAATACAAGGTAGTGAATATAATAAGAATAAGATGATGCCATTTTATACAACAATTTTAAGTAGCATTAGTGAAAACCCATCGACTAAAACTTTAGTTGAAAGTGCTAAAGATATCGAAGACTTAGAAGTCCTTATCTATAATCCAGTATCAAAAAATCTCTATTATTCTAATGATGTGATTAGATCTTATTATGAAAAATATGCACATCCTGTTAACACCATTGTTAAAGATAATGACTTACTTCTTTATGTCACAAATATCGAATACGATAATCAAGTTATCTATCGTGTCGCTTTATTAACTACCGCTGATAAAAGATATCTATTATACAATTATGCAGAGATCTATAAAATGCTCTCTATTTTCGTCTATCAAAAGAAACGCGAATACTTTATGAGACAAAATCAATTCTTATTAGGATTTATCAGTAACATCACATCTAATTACAACTCTAATGAAGAATTAATGGAAGTTTCTAAGTTTTATAACTGGGATGTGAAGTTTCCGCTGTTTTTAATGCTTTTTTCTATCCAAGGTAACCATAACCCTCAGTCTTCAGTTTATATCATCCAAGATTTGCTTTTAGAGCTTTTAAACATTCGTCAAAAGACATCAAGATATGTGATCATGGATGATCTCATTCTTTTTATCATCAATACAACCTATGAATCAAACATTTTAGAAGTTGTTGAAACACTTTATGACCATCTTGAAGAAAAACTACCTGAAACTAAGATTAAACTTGCTTATTCAAATCCAATTGGCAAAGCACATGAAATCCCTGAGACGTTTGCGATTCTTTCGAAAACAGTAACCAACGCCAATAGAAAGCATATTGATTTATCTGTTTTTAATGAAAACCATGTACGCTTAATCAATCTTTTAAAATCATTAAATTACCAAGAACTTCATGCCTTTTCAACATCAATTATTGGAAGATTACTTGATTATGAGAAAAAAACCAGTCTACCATTAATTAATACAGTCTACAAATATATCCAATATCGTTTTTCAATTAAGAAAACTGCTGATGCACTATTCATTCATCCAAATTCACTAAAATATAGATTATCAGTCATTGAAAAGCTTGGATATAGAATCAATAATATCAGAAGTCACTTTTTCGATTTTTATCTAGCTTTGTATGTGCAAATTAATCTTTTAGAGGATATCAATGAAGATTAATGCGATTATTTGATAAAAAACTTATAGTTTTCCATATATCCATAGATTGGTGAAACACCTATGATTGCATCTCTTGGTGATTTGGCATCAACGACGATAAAGAAATCAGTATTTTCAATATGGAAATCTTGATGCATGATTTTCATCCCATTTTTACTGATTGCATCAAATAATGTATTAAAATCTTCAGTAGATCCCATATGCGCTCCATGTGCTGCAATAAGTGCAGCTTCTAAAGGATTTGCATTACCAAAACAATTAAATGGGTCTCTAACATTATCTGAGCCTATAGAGATATTTATACCATGATCATAAACAATTGATTTGATTGGTGTGATACCTCTTCTAATATTTTTAGTATCTCCTCTACCCTGAAGATAAAGATTCGTACTTGGAAGTGGAACGATGTTGAGTTCTACTTCTTTTGCTTTTTTTAAGATAGGATTTACAACTTTTTTATCATTAGCTGCCAATGAGCAGCAATGTGCAGCAGTGACTCTACCTTGATAATTATATTTTTTTGTTAATCTGATTAAATCTTTAATCGTTAATGTTTTCTGGTCATCTGTTTCATCGATATGTGCATCAAGATCAACATCATATTTTTTAGCTAGTTCCATCAGTTTTTCTAGATGTAGCTTTGGATTTGAATCAAATGCTGGAATACCACCTAAGACATCGGCACCTTTCTTAAGTGCAAGTTCTAGATATGAAAAGTTATTTTCGTTATCTAAAAAGCCTTCTTGAGGAAAAGCGATGCTTTCAATAACCATCTTATCTTTATATGCATCTCTAAGCTTATGAATGATATCTAAGCTTCTTAATTTAATATTGTCATCGATATCAATGTTGGTTCTTAAGTATCTAGTACCATGTGCATAAGCCATATCGATGACTTTTTTCATACGTTCATAGATGTCTTGATCAGACATCGTTGGTTTATAAGTACTCATGATCTTGATAGCTTCTTCTAAAGTTCCTGATGTATTGACAACCTTTTCACCGATAAGTGCTTTATCAAGATGCATATGTGTATCTGTAAATCCTCTTAAGACCATACGACCTTCAAGATCGATAATATCTGTTTGATCGAATTGTTCTAGACTTTCTGTAAGTATTTTAACCTGATTTAGGTTCACTAATAGATTAACCGTCTTATCTTCGTGAACAAGATAAGCATTTTTCAATATAAACATTTTCATCACTCCTTCATGTTCACTATATCTTTATTCATAAATGATTTCATTGTTTGTTATCGACAATAATAAAGATTGTTTATATGGTATATGTAACAATTCATGAGGGATTAAAGAAAAAGAACTCATGGGAGTTCTTATGGGTTTATAAAGTGAGTTTGTTACTCATTAAAGAAATGAAACGTTTTATCTTTAATGGTTTTATCCCCTAAAATGTATAGTGTCATTTGGGCTTTTAGTTTCGTTTCTGGTGACGGGATTTGCGTAAGTATGTTTTGATATTCAGCTGCTATAATCATCCCACCTGTTTGATCATAAAAATTTAGGGATTCTATGGTTTTATTGACAAATGGTGAATCATCATGGATTTCGTATATGAAATATGGAAAAGGAAAGACATCTTTTTCATAAATGCTAACGATTTGTTTAAATTTCTTTTCAAGTTGTTGATTGATTTTAGCTGATTGTTCTAGAAGCTTAGCAGCTTCTTGAACAGCATTTTTATTTGATCTCTGATGCTCAAAGTGTTTGATGTATGCTTTAGCATGTGTATTTGATAAAACATAAATACCACTTCTTTCCTTAACTGTAACAACGTTATAGTTAGAAAGAAGCTGCATTGCTTTTCTTACTGTTTCACTTGAGACATTATATTCTGATGATATTAAAGATCTTCCTTTTAATTTATCGTTTTCTTTAATGTTTCCTGATACAATTCTTTTAGCGATTAAATAAGCGATTTCTTCATATCTTGATATATGTTCACTTGATTTCATAAGATCCATCCATTTCAAATGTTTTTATATTTTTATTATACCTTGATTTTAGAAACATTTAAAGCCTTATCTTCCAAAGGTTCATAAGATTTGAGTTTATATATAAATATATAACCAAATCCTAATAAACCTAAAATAGATATGTATAAATATAAGGTATCCCCTAAAGCATCGATAATCGATCCAGATATTAATGTTGAGATGATTACACCTAATCCATAAGCAGTAAAGATCATGCCATAAACTCTTGCATAATAGTTTGATCCGTAATAAGCTTTGATCATAGATGGCATAATCGATAACCAAGCACCTAAATTAAACCAAAATAATCCATAAGTTAATATGTATAAGAAAAAGCTTTGTCCTTGATTTAAGATGCCCATGATTGCAGCAAGCCCAATTAAAGATAAACTGATAAGACTTGGTTTAATCAAACCAAGACGATCGATTAAATATCCAAATAGAGGTCTAGCAAACCATTTCAAGTAATATTGTCAGATTTTCTTTTGCTTCTCAAATTGATCAAGAAACAATGATTTTATTCGAAGAACACGGATTTTCCCCAGAAAAGATTGACACAATTGTGAATTCTGCTCTTTTGCAATATGTAGCTTTGACAAACAATGGTATTGATAGTGAAACTGCAAAATCCGAAATATCAAACAGCATTCTTTCACAGATGCCTGAAGTAGTTACAAATTCTCTTAATGAAATTGTGGATTTAAATATTGATCATCTTGTAGTTGGTACCATTTTCTTTAAAATTGCTGGATTATTATTGCCTTTAGTTTACGTGATTGTAGTTTCGAATAGTTTGCTTGCTGGACAGATAGATAGTGGATCAATGGCTTATGTCCTTTCAACCCCAACAAAAAGAAAAGTTGTGACTTTAACTCAGATTGCCTTTATGTTGTTATCTTTATTTATGATGTATATGATTATACTCGTTACTGGATTATTAACAATATTAATTATTAATAACCAAGAATTAATGATTACAAATAGCGATTTAGTGAAACTGACGATTGCAGCGTTTATTACGATGTTTTCAATAAGCGGTATCAATTTTTTGACATCTGCATGGTTTAACAAAAGTAAAAATGCAACAGGACTAGGAGGGGGGATTTCGATATTCTTTCTTGTATCCACAATATTGGGTCTTTTAGGATCTCCAGTCATTCCCTCTGCCATTCGTATTGATGCACTCAATATTTTTAATTATTTCTCATTAATCACTTTGTATGATGTTAATGCGATTCTTGAAGGAAATATTGATTATCTTAACTTGTCAATATTATTGGTGGTAGGTGTTGCAACATTTTTATTAGGTCATATAATTTTCACAAAGAAGGATTTACCGTTATAATTTGACACAATAATCTAAACATGAGGCTCAATACCCAACAATAATAAGATAGTTAAATAGTTCATTCTGACACAAAGTAATTGACACTTGAAATTTGTTCCATAAAAAAGTCTAAACAAAAGCATTTTTAAGGGTGCGTGAATTTTACTAAGGGTGCGTAAAAATGGGCTAGGGGTGCGTAAATTCTGCAAAGGGTGCGTAATTGTATTAAAATAGGTCACCCAACCCAATTTATAAAACAGAAGGTATCTTAACTGATACTTTTTTTGTTATAATAAACTTAAGGTGCTTATGAAATTATCAAAAGGGATGCATATTGTCATCCAAAGCTATAAACATAATAAAACTATTCATCGTGTATGGAAAAAATCTGTTGTGTTAGAGGCTACACAAAATTATGTCATTACTGCAAATGACAGAACAAAAGTGATTGAGGCAGATGGAAGAACTTGGCATTCAAAAGAACCTGCCATTTGTATTTTTTTTGATGACTTTTGGTATAACATCATTGCGATGTTAAAAGAAGACGGGATTCATTATTATTGTAATTTAGCAAGTCCCTATATTTATGATGAAGAAGCGATCAAATACATAGATTATGATTTAGATATTAAAATGTATCCTTCAAAAAGAATACGCGTATTAGACCGTCAAGAATACGAAGATCATAAACTTAAAATGCATTATCCCGATGAAATCGACACAATTATTCAACATTATTTGAAAGAATTAAAAATGAAACTTCAAAAAAATGAATTTCCATTTAATGATAGTCAAATCCAAGCATATTATGATATGTATCTTAATATAAAATAACGTGTGGTTACACGTTATTTTAATAAAAAAACTCATACTTAATATGAGTTGAATTTGTTTTTGGAGCGGGCGAGGAGAATCGAACCCCCATTTCATGCTTGGCAAGCACGTGTAATAACCATTATACGACGCCCACAATATTTGCTTTTTGCTTGTATATATTAACAAATAAATGAAACCTTGTCAAGAGAGTCAATCTTAGATGCATAAAAAAGTGTTATTTGCTTTATTAAAACAATTTATATTCCCGCTTTTGATACTTAGTTTGAGTTATTATATGCTTATTTTTTTCGATTTCATCAAGTTTTATCAAGGTCCAATCATCTCTTATATATTTGCTTTTTTTATTGTATTCGTTCTGATGATTACAATACATGAATGGACGCATTTATTGATGTTTATCGTTTTTAAAGTTCCGATAAAAGCGATTTTTATTTTAGGTTTTGGCATTTTGTTTGATCCTAAAATTAAATATATTTATGATATTAAGTTACTTAAATTCATGGGTGGCATCGTCATACCCAAATCTATTTCTGTTACAAATCAAAAACAATATCATCAGTTAAAAAAAGCATATCAAGGTTCTTTATTTGCTGCTCCTTTAATAACATTAATATCACCTTTGATTGTATATCTGATGACTTTGTTTTTTTCATTGTCTTTTGATTTAAGTATTTTTATCGTATTTATCTCAATGTATTATACTTGGGTAATTTTTCCAACTTTTTTCATTGAGCATAAACATATGTATGGTGATTTTAAAGCGTATACAAAAATTAAATCCAATGATATATTATTTGATCTTCAATTAATGACACAAATCTTGATACAAGGTCATGTCAGTGATGACCTTTCATTTATGTTTGATACATTCATCACTAAATGGCGCGCATTACCTTATGCATTAAAAAAAGATGACATGATTCTCTCGATTATTTTAAAAGGATTACAGCATCAATGGATTACGGATTCAAATATTCAAACAGAAATATTCATGACGCTCAATAAACTTATCTATAGAAAAAAAGACCCTTCATTTTTATTAGATACACTTTTTGTGGCACATGTATTTTCTCATGATACCTTATGGACGAAATGCATGGATCTATTAATAAAAAAAGATGCGAAAGCATCTCTTGAGATATATCATGCTTGGGTGGATAAAGATGCTTCTAAAATCAAGCAAATTATCAAACAACAAGAAGAAGATTTGTTATACTTTAACTATGTAAAAAACGAAGATACAATGGTTTTTTGGTCTTATCCAACGCGCTATAAATCACCATTTGTCTGTAACATATAAAAAAAAGACCTATGTCTAAAGTGGTGCCCCTAACGAGAATCGAACTTGTATTTCAGCATTACCATTGCTGCGTTTTGCCATTAAACTATAGGGGCAGCGAACATATAATAACACAATAAAGTAGAGTTGACAACTATGACGTTTATCTTTGAAATGCTAAAACCTTATAAACTTAGGCTGTCGTTTGCATTATTATTAAAATCGATAGCGGCACTCGCGGATCTTATGATTCCTTTTTTAATAGCGTATATGATTGATACGCAGATTCCCTCATTAAATCCAGGAGACTCACTATTACCGATTTATTTGAATGGTGGACTCATGGTACTCATTGCTTTATTGGGATGGATACTCAATGTGACTGCAAATAGGAGTTCAGAATATATTGCATCTCGAGCTGTTGAGACCTTAAGAAGCGATTTATTTTTAGCAATTGAAAATTTATCATCACAAGATATCGATACTTTTTCAAAACCTTCACTTATTTCAAGAATGACAACAGATACATACAATATTTATAGAGCAGCTGCAATCATACAAAGATTAGGGATTCGTGCGCCAGTCTTACTTATTGGTGGCATATTACTCTCTTTTTCCTTTGATGCAGTTTTGACACTTGTCATGATTGCGATGTTACCATTTGTGTCACTCATTATTTTTCAAGCATCTAAAAAAGGGATTCCTCTTTATAAAAAGAATCAGTTTTTAATGGATCAACTCATTCGAAAATTGAGAGAGTTTATTACCGGTGCGCGAGTGGTTCGTGCACTCTCTATGAATGATTATGAAATGGATCAATTTAGAAACATTAATCAAACGTCCAATGAATCAGAACAATATGCAAATAAAGTGATGGCACGTGTCAATCCAATGATGAACATTGTGATGAATATCGGACTTGTAATTGTATTAGTAATTGGTGCGTACAGGTTATCATTAGGGTTTACACAAATTGGTGCAATTATGGCTTTTGTCACCTATTTCACCATTATTTTGAATGCGATGATGGGGATTACGCGTATTTTTGTTTTATCTTCAAGAGCAGCTGCATCAAGTGAACGTGTGGAAGAAGTATTACATACTGACATTGATATTCATAACGGAACATTATTGTATGAAACGAAAGAACATGTTCCGCATATTGAATTTCATCATGTTACGTTTTCATATCTTAAGAAGACCAATCAGTTAAAAGATGTTTCATTTAAACTTTTTAAAGGTCAGAAATTAGGTATTATCGGTGCAACTGGAAGCGGGAAATCTACCATTGCAAAATTATTATTGAGATTATATGATGTCGATCAAGGTGCAATTCACATATTTGGGAAAGATATTAAGGATTACGATCTGAAATCACTCCGTCAACATATTGGTGCCGTCATGCAACAAGATATGATTTTTCATGATGATATTGCATTTAATGTTTCTTTGAATCATGAAGATCAAGCAATAGATCATGCTTTAAAAGATGCACAAGCATCCTTTGTTTTTGATAAAGAAGATGGAATTCATACAGAACTTACAACATCTGGCACGAATATTTCAGGTGGTCAAAAACAACGTATACTTATTTCTAGAGCGCTTTATAAAAAACCAGACATTTTAATTTTTGATGATGCAACGAGTGCACTTGATTATCAAACAGATCAAAAGTTACGACACGCATTACAAGAAAACTATCAAGATACGACGATGATTATCATCGCACAACGTATTGCTTCAATTAGACATTGTGATGTCATCATTTATTTAGATCATGGAAAAGTGATCGATATTGGCGATCATGCAACACTGCTAAAAAATAATCCGGGGTATCAACTTATTGTGAAACATCAATTAGGAGGTACCGTCTTATGATGATGCAGTTCAATCCTCCAAAAGAAACTAAGAAACATAAAGTAACAAATAAAGCGTATGTTTATAAACGATTATGGAATTATTTAATGCGTTATAAATTTAGACTTGTTGTTGCGTTGATATTTACAATATTATCGAATGCATTTTCTCTTATCGGTCCTTATTTGACAGGTCAGACCATCGGTGCGATGGAAAATGGTGTTGATTTTGCAAGTGTGTTTTTATATGGAACTCTAATGATCATCTTTTATGTGTTGAGTGCACTTTTAATGTACATGATATCTGTCATGATGATTCGTATTTCTAAAGCAGTTGTCTTTGAAATGCGACAAGATGTTTTTAATAAGTTAAATCGATTACCAATTAAATATTTTGATAATAACCAAACAGGAGATATCATCTCACGTATGACGTATGATATTGATACGATTAATCAGTCACTCGCAAGTGATGTCATTGTTTTATTTACTTCATTTTTAACCATCATTGTATCCTTAACAGTTATGATACTTACTGCGCCATTATTAGTATTAATCTTTGCATTCACAATTCCTTTAACAATAGTATTAACAACAGTTCTTTCAAAAGTCGTCAAACAAAAATTTAGAATTAGAAATAAAAAGCTTGGAGAATTAAATGGATTCTCTGAAGAAATGATCACAGGCATTCAAACCATTCAAGCGTATGTGATTGAAAATGATGTCAAAGAGGATTTTGATGTCATTAATGCTGAGACAAGAGATGCCTCCTATCAAGCAGGGTACTATTCAACAGCTGTCATGCCGAGTGTCGGATTTATTTCGAATTTATCGATGGCACTCGTTGGTGTTTTTGGAGGTCTTTTATACATTAGAAATATGATGACACTTGCGATTCTCACAAGCTTTACATTGTACTCAAGACGTTTTTCAGGACCGATCAATCAATTATCAGGATTGTTTGCTGAGATTCAAAGTGCACTCGCTGCCGCAGAAAGAGTTTTTCAAGTATTAGATAGTGAAGAAGAAGTTAAAGATACAGAAGATGCCACAGACTATGATGCAAAAGGTGGAGACATACACTTAAATGATGTTGCATTTTCATACGATGGACAGACAACAGTATTAGAAAATATTAATGTAGAAGCGCCAGAAGGGAAAGTGGTTGCGATTGTTGGTCCTACAGGTTCAGGAAAAACGACACTTGTCAATCTTCTCATGCGTTTCTATGACCCACAACAAGGTGGTATTGTTGTCGATGGCAAACCAGTCTTATCGTTTAAAAGAGATAGTTTAAGAAAAGCATTCTCAATGATTTTACAAGATTCATGGGTATTTTATGGGTCTGTTCATGACAATATTGCCTATGGGAACAAAAATGTATCCAGAGAAGATGTCATCAGAGTTGCCAAAGCAGCACAGATACATGATTTTATAGAGTCACTAGAAGAAGGATATGATACCATCATTAAACATGATGGTACGAGTATATCAAAAGGTCAAAAACAACTCATTGTAATCGCACGTGCGATGCTCTCAGAATCAAAAATGTTAATATTCGATGAAGCTACCTCAAATGTTGATACAGAAACTGAAATGAAAATTCATCAAAGTATGAAAGCAATGATGAAAGACAAAACAACGTTTGTGATTGCACACAGATTATCGACAATTCAAGATGCTGATCTTATCATGGTCATTCACTTTGGTAAAATGATTGAACTTGGCAATCATGAAACACTACTTGAAAATAAAGGATTTTATGCATCACTCTTTAACAGTCAATTTGAATAAATAAATAAAAACATTGTATTATTCATCACTTTCATGTATAATGACTCGTGTGTGTAAAGCACATGAAAAAATTAAGGAGATTTACATGAAAGGCACAGTCAAATGGTTTGACTCTGACAAGGGATACGGATTTATCTCTTCAGAAGAAGGCAAAGACATTTTTGTACACTTTTCAGCAATTCAAGTTGAAGGTTACAAATCACTTCAAGAAGGTGACCAAGTAGAATTTGATGTTAATGATGGCGATCGTGGTCCACAAGCTGCGAATGTTACTAAACTATAATATTCAATAGGTTTTAAGGGGATACATATGTATCCCCCTTCTTTTTTTATATAGCCTTGAAATCGCTATCATTAATTGTTATAATAAAAAAAAAGCGGGAGAAATTGAATATGGAGAAAGACATTTTAGAAGTACAGAGAAACCACCTTCAAAATATCTTAAAAGAAGTGGATCAAGAAGCATTAGAAGATATTATGGAGGCGTTTAAAGTTGTCTATACATATGATGCAATTAGCTTAGAAGGTCAAAATAGAATTCCTTATGAAGATGTGAAAACACTCATACAACGAAAGACACTACTTGAGTACTCTGAAAGAGAACAAAAAGAAGTCTTAAATCATGTGGCAGCATTTGAAAAAATTTTGTCAATGGTGAAACATAAAGAAGCGATGACTGAAGATAAGTTAAAAGATTTACATGAAATGGTTGTGGATGGTATTTTCCAAGGTGGCGTTTATCGAAACGTTAACATCCAAATGATGGGGTCTACACACCAACCTACAGATCATGCAAAAGTGTATGATCGTATGCATAAACTTTTTTCTTCTTTAGAAACTATGACATTTGAAACACCTTTAGATGAAGCAGTATATTTTCATGCAACGCTTGCAAAAATACATCCATTTTTAGATGGTAATGGAAGACTTGCAAGACTTGTACTCAATTATTATTTGATAAAAAATAATGATTTACCAATTTCTATACCTATAAAGTTAAAAGAAACCTATATTCAACAGTTAGAAACATTTAAAATAGATAAAAACATCAAACCGCTTAAAGCATTTATTGAAAATCTTCTTATCGAAAGATATGAAGATGTGATCAATACATTAGAAATCTCTAAATAAAGATAAAAAAGTGAGGATATTCCTCACTTTTTTATCTTTCATGATACAATAATTAAGGAGAAACTATGGCATTAACTCAAGGATTTATATATTCATGTATCGTGGATAGAAAAACTGATATCGGCTATGCAATCATATGCGATGAAGAAGAGGTATTTCTTCACGCAAAAGAAGCAGCATCACTAGAAATTGGTCAAATGATTGATGTCTTTTTATATATGGATGCCTATAAACGCATTGCAGCAACAATGGATACACCGATATTAACTGTTGGGGAAAAAGGATTACTCAAAGTGATGTCTGTGGAAGAAAATCTAGGCGTATTTTTAGACAATGGCATCAATAAACATATTTTGTTATCGAAAGATCATTTACCTTTGGATAAAGCATTTTGGCCTAAAAAAGATGATACATTATTTGTTGAATTAAAAGTTAAAAATAGATTATATTTAGAACTTGCAATACCAAATCCACCATATCAGTCTCTTGAACTTCTTTCTTATTATGATGGTTTTGTTAATGGATTTCATAAAGAAGGATTAAGATTTATTACGAATCAACTTACCCCGGTATTTATTCATGAATCTCAATATGACAATAGACTACCGATTGGAACAAAGCGCTCTTTAAAAGTGATCCATGAATCAAGCAAAGGATATACAGGAACGTTACTTCAATCTAAAGAAACAAAACGTTTATCTGATGCGGATGTGATATTATCATATTTAGAATTACATAAAAAAATGCCACTGGATGCATCAAGCACTTCTGAAACTATTGAAAAGACATTTCAAATGAGTCGAAAAGCGTTCAAAAGAGCTTTAGGCTACTTATATAAAACAAGAAAAATTACGTTTGTTGATGGACAAACAGTATTAATAAAGGAATGACGTATGGCAAAAAAATTTGTATCAACCATTACCTCACAAACTGAAAACTTTGCCCAATGGTACACGGATGTATGTATCAAAGCAGAATTGATGAGTTATAGCGATGTCAAAGGATTTATTATTTATCGTCCTTATGGATATGCTATTTGGGAAAATATTCAGCAATATTTAAATACACAATTTAAACAAACAGGACACGACAATGTCTATTTACCGTTATTAATTCCAGAATCTTTATTTCAAAAAGAAAAAGACCATGTTGAAGGATTTGCTCCTGAGACAGCAATGGTAACAACAACAGGTAAAGAAGATTTAAATGAAAGATTGATTATAAGACCAACTTCAGAGGTGCTATTTTGTACCCATTTTAAATCTGTAGTTCAATCTCATCGCGATTTACCAAAAAAATATAATCAGTGGTGTTCTGTTGTTCGTTGGGAAAAAACAACCCGTCCATTTTTAAGAGGTAAAGAATTTTTGTGGCAAGAGGGACATACCATTCACGCATCGGAACAAGAAGCTAAAGAAGAAACAATGAATATGCTTTCTATATATGAAACCCTTGGAAAAGACATGCTTGCGATTCCATTTATAACGGGTCAGAAAACAGAAAAAGAAAAATTTGCCGGTGCAGAAGCAACGTATTCGATTGAAGCACTCATGCCAGACGGTCAAGCGCTTCAATCAGGAACCACACACTATTTTGGACAAGGATTTGCAAAAGCATTTGACATATCGTATCGAGATCAAGATAATCAAGAACAATTTGTTTATCAAACATCTTGGGGCGTATCTACGCGACTGTTAGGTGCGATTATCATGGTACATGGAGATGATGATGGACTTGTTATGCCACCTTATGTTGCGCCAACTCAAATTGTGATTGTGCCGATTTCAAGTGATGACGATGTCATGAAAGAAGCAACAACCATTTTTGAATCTTTAAAAGATCATTACCGAGTCATGATGGATACTTCTGATAAATCACCAGGTTGGAAATTTAGTGAATATGAGATGAAAGGTGTGCCTGTTCGTATTGAAATCGGCAGAAGAGATCTAGAACATAAACAGGTGACACTTGCGACACGTTATAATCGTCAAAAACAGCAAGTACCTCTAAGTGAAGTTATTGGTATCATGCCTGAATTACTGAGCACCATCCACCAAAAGATGTATGAAAAAGCACAGACTTATGTTGAATCGCATACATTTCATGTGAATGATTATGAATTGTTTAAGGAAAAAATTGCTTTAGGTGGATATGTATCGATGTCCGTGCATGAAGATGCAGAGGCCATCATCAAAGCCGATACCCAAGCAACAGCTCGTGTCATACCATTTGATCAATCTAAATTAGAGAACACATGTCCTGTAACTGGAAAAAAAGCATCTCAAATCATTTTGTTTGCAAGAGCATATTAAAGCATAAAAAAAACATGTTCAAGACATGTTTTTTTATTTGTTACTTTTATTGTATCTCATAAGCTCTTGTGAATGCTTGAAGGTGATTTTCTGATGCACCCATCAATTTTTCAAATGCATCTCTTATATCATCTGGTATATCTGTTTTTAAAAATGCTTCATATAAAGCGATGTTATCAATTTCAGCTTGTATACCTAAAGCAAGTGCACTCGATATGCTATCAGGTAATATAAGTGCTTCTTTATCTACAGGATCTGGTAATTCTATTTGATATGTATCAAATAGAGGAAGTAATAAGTCGATATGTGTTTGCTCTGCGTTGACAATATTGCGAAAAGGTGTGATTGTGCCATACTCAGAAATAATGACTTCGTATGTTGCTTTCGCTTTATATTCATCTTCCAATGCAAGTACTAACATAGAGGAGACACTCAAATCAACATTTATGTCATCGAGACTTTCTGTAGGTGTTGATGTGCAACCAATAAGAACTAATACAATCATTAAACTTGAAACGAGTAATTTTTTCATAAGCTTTCTCCTATCTCTTTAACATTATTACTTGTGCAGCATGAAATTTATTGGAAAAATAAAAAAGATATCATTTTTTTGATATCTTTTTCTTTTCTGGTACAGGATCATACTTAGGTTTAAAAAGTGGGTTACAAGTAAGAATACGTTTTGAAGTTAATAACGTTGCTTTGAAAAAATTAAAGCGTTCATAGCATGTTAAGGCATAATTTGAACATGTTGGTGTGTGCCGACACTTATGATTTGAATGTGGCGAAATATTTTTTTGATACCATCGAATACTTTTAATTGCAATTTTTTTCATTTTATCTCCAATTTGATTATAACATTTAAAAAAGAACATTCATATTTGAAGGTATTATGTTATAATAATAGTAACAAATGTAACCGTTTTCAAGGAGGATATATGAAAGAGTATCAAACAAGCAATATCAGAAATGTTGCTATTTTGGGGCATCAAGGATCTGGAAAAACAACGATGGCAGAAGCAATTTTATATGTATCCGGTGCCGTCGATAAACAAGGAGAAGTAGATAAGAAAACATCGATATCAGATTTTTTAGTTGAAGAACAAAATAAATTATCGAGTCTTTCAATGTCATTGATTCCTACCGAATTTCATGACCATAAATTCAATTTTTTAGATGTTCCAGGAAGTGATGAATTTATTGGTGATCTTTATCAAGCACTAAGTGTTGTAAAAGGTGCCGTGATTACGATTGATGCAACAAAAGGTGTTGAAGTAGGAACCATACGTGTTTGGAAAGAAATTCGTAAAAGACATATACCTGCGGTATTATTCATCAATAAAATGGATAAAGAAAACATAAAATTTGATGCACTTATTGAAGAAATTAGAGAAAAATTAGGTAAAAAAGCCGTCCCATTTTGTTGGCCAATTGGTAAAGAGGAAAATTTTGAAGGTTTTGTCAATATTGTAGAAATGAAAGCACGTATTTATGATGGTATTACATCACATGATGCTGAAATTTGGGAAGAGAAAAAACCTAAAGTTGATGAATTAAGAAATATGATGCTTGAGAGTGTTGCAGAGACCTCAGAAGCACTATTAGATAAGTTTTTTAATGGTGAAACACTTACAGAAGAAGAAATTAAAACTGGATTACGATCTGGTATTATGAATGGTGAACTTACACCTGTACTTGTTGGTAGTGCTTCAAAAGCTATTGGTATACGTACAATGATTGATATGCTTTTTGACTATTTACCAGCGCCAAACGAACTTCAACCACTCGAAGGGAAAGATGATAAAAATGCTTCTGTTCAAATTCAAACAGTAGAAAATGAACCTTTCCAAGGGTATGTTTTTAAGACGACAGTGGATCCTTTTATAGGTACCATGAGCTACATAAAAATTAATCGAGGATCTTTAAAACCGAATCAAGAAGTCACGTTATTACCTTCAAAAGACGTCAAAAAACTAAGTAATGTATTTTCTGTAAGAGGAAAACAACAAATTAATAATGATATTTATCATGCTGGTGATATTTGTGTAGTGGCTAAGATTGATGGACTAGAAACAGGGAATAGTTTAAGTGATCCTAAACATATTACTTTAGTTGATCCTGTTGCAATCCCGAATCCAATTATGTATATTGCAGTACATCCAAAAAATAAAAATGATGAGGATAAAATATCAAATGCTTTGCATCGACTTAATCTAGAAGATCCAACCTTTCAAATTCAACGAAATAAAGAGACACAACAGTTACTCATAGGTGGTCAGGGAATGACACATCTTAATTACATTTTAGAACGTATGAAACTGATGTTTAAAGTAGATGTTGACATTGATGAACAAAAAATTGTGTATCGAGAAACAATCAAAAAATATGTTGAAGCTGAAGGGAAACATAAAAAACAATCCGGTGGTGCAGGTCAGTTTGGACATGTCTTTATTAAATTTGAACCATCGAATGAATTATTTGAATTTCATGAGGATGTCTTCGGAGGTGCAGTTCCTAAAAATTATTTCCCTGCCGTAGAAAAAGGACTTATTGAAACATTCGAACATGGTCCTCTCGCTGGCTTCCCAGTCATTAATGTAAAAGCGACTTTATATGATGGATCGTATCATTCTGTAGATTCAAATGAACTTTCATTTAAACTTGCGGCAGCATTAGCATTTAAAAATGCTTGTGAGAAAGCTCAACCTACGATATTAGAACCAATCGTAAAATTAGATGTGACCGTAGATGAGAAATTTGTCGGTGATGTCATGGGTGATATGAATAAACGTAGAGGACGTGTCCATGGTATGAATCCTACTGATGATGGATCTTTCCAAGTGATTAATTGTGAAGTACCAGAATCTGAAATTGTTTCATATGCGATTGATTTAAAAGCGATGACACAAGGTAGTGGACAATTTACACGTGAGTTTTTAAGATACGATGAAGTTCCTCAACATTTAATACCTAAAATTATCGAAACGTATAAAAAGTAAAACTTAAAAGTAGGCATAACATAAAGTAAGGAGTTTTATGTGCAATGTTTGCATTGTAAATCAATACTTTATGTCTATGCATCTCCTTTAAGTATCAATAAGTCCATTTATCATATTTGTGAACATTGTTTTACCAAACACCCAGTGATTTTAGAAAGTGAACGCATCGTATTAAATCACTGTGATGTTGATATATTACACATCATGATAGAAGAAGTATTGGATAACTTAACGATCATGTATTACCTATCCTTATTACAACACTTTTCAAATCATCATCTCATTTTGTGGTTTGAGTACGAAGATATTCAAGTCCTTAAAATGTTAGAATACATCAATATTGGGAATCTATTCATATTTCATATCGAAAATAAAAAAGAGAGGTGGCATGTATGACATTTGAAATTGTAGGTAAGAATGGCTTTCAAGTAACACAAGCAATACAAGAATATGCAGAAAAAAAATTATCTAAGATTGATAAATTTTTTCAACAAGATATTCAAAAAGTAAGAGTTGTATTAAAAGTATATCCTAATTTTCATAAAGTTGAAGTCACGATTCATGCGGATCACGTAACCATTCGAGCAGAAGAGAAAGCTTCAGATATGTATGAGGCGATTGATGTCGTCTCAGATAAAATGATGACGCAAGTGAAACGATATCAAGGGAAACAACATCAGCATAAACATCATAAAACTGAACATAAAACCGCATTATCTATAGATGCAATAGAAAAAGATGTCTTTGCAAAGCAACTTGTAAGAAATAAAAAAATTACTTTAGAACCAATGACGATTGAAGATGCCATTGATCATATGGAGCAATTGGATCATGATTTCTTTATTTTCTTAGATAAAAAAACGCATCAATCTCATCTTTTATATAAACGTGATGATGGTGATTATGCAGTGATTGAAACAGAATTAGATCATAAAAAAGACGCTTAATTAAGCGTCTTTTGTTTTTTCAAGTAAATGTATCACGTCATGAATTTCTTTATTTAAGACTTCAAGTGATTGATGCCAAAACTCAGGTTTCGTGACATCAATTTGCATTGTTTTTGCAACATCTTCAACATTGGCTTTGGTTGTATATGCAAGCAGTGTTTCATATTGTTCAGCAAATGGCACTGGGTCTTTTTCATATAGACCATATAATCCTTTACCAAAAAGTAATCCAAAGGCATAAGGAAAATTATAGAAATTTAATCCTGCACTGTAGTAATGAGGTTTCATGAGCCACATGAAAGGATGTCTTAGATTAGGATCTAACCCTTCTCCATAAGCTTTCTTTTGTGCATCAAGCATCCACTCTTTTAGTGATGATGCAGGCACTGGTTTTGTTGCTTCTTTAAATAATTCAGTTTCAAAATAATATCTTGATAAGATATCTATGATGACTTGTGTATCGCCTTGAAGGGCATTTTCTAATACAAAAAGTTTAAGGTCATCATCATCAATTGTTTTTAATAAATGTTGATTCACAATGGATTCACAAAATATCGATGCTGTTTCTGCAAGTGGCATCGGATATGACCAATGAAGAGGATCGTTATTCTTAATAATTTCACCATGAAACCCGTGACCTAATTCATGGGCGAGTGTGAGAATATCAGAAAGTGACCCAGTAAAATTTGTGAGTATTCTAGATTGTCCAATTTGAGGTTGATTCGAACAGAAAGCACCACCAACTTTTCCAGGTCTAGGTTCAACATCAATCCATTCCTCATCAAATGCACGTTTCGCAAAATCACCTAAGTGTTGACTAAATCCATAAAATGCCTCTAAAACGAGTGCTTTTGCTTCATCATAGGTATAGGTTTTTGAACCTTTTCCAACTGGTGCAAACAAATCATAAAAGGGTAATCCACCATCATAACCTAAATATTTTGCTTTCGCTCTGAGATATTTTTCAAAAGCAGGTCGATAGGATTCCATCGCTGAAATAAGAGCATCTAAAGTTGCTTGTGTCATTTTAGAACTTCTTAATGTAGGTTCTAAAGGCGATTGATATCCTCGAAATTCATTGACAATATTCACTTCTCGTTTAATATTTGTAATACTTAATGCAACAGCATCTTGAATGGTTTCAAGTGCTTTTAATTCTGCTTCATATGCATCTTTTCTGACATTACCGTCATGTTCATATGCAAGATTTCTTACTTCAGACAATGTGATTTCAGAACCACGATATGATACTTTTAAATTTGCAGTCAACATATTTTGAAGTCTTCGCCACGAATCACTCGCAACTTCTCTGAGTTTCGTGAGAAGGAGTTCTTC
>JALQTF010000082.1 GCA_023264085.1 Acholeplasmataceae bacterium | reverse complement strand
AATCACTTTTGTGGTATTGATACTTATGTCTGGTATTGTCTTTGGGGCAATTACTGGATTCACTTTACTTGATGATCAAGATGATGGTGTTTTGTTTTCATTAAAAGTAACACCAATTAATGTGAATGTCTACACCTTTTTAAAACTTCTCATGTCATATATTTTTTCAGTAATTGCAACCGTGATTCTTATTGTCGCAACTGGATTACTAGATATGTTGCCCCTCATAGACATCTTCTTTATTACATTGTTATCGTCTTTTCAAGGACCATTTATTGCCTTAGTGATGAATGCATTTTCTTCAAATAAAGTTGAAGGATTTGTCATTATGAAACTCACAGGTCTTACAATCATCGGTCCAATACTCGCACTTTTTTTAACAGATTGGACTGAACTACTGATTGGGATTTTCCCAGGATTTTGGACAGCACGCATCATGAGTATTTCTATGCTCCAAATTGACTTCTTTTTAGGGCCATCTTGGATATATTTTTCATTAGGTCTTATTGTCAATGTGATCAGTATTTATTTGATTCATCGATATTTTAAGTTTAAACATCAATTATAGAAAGGAGCTACGCATGGAATTTCTATCCATATTTTTAATGATTTACGGTGTTTTGGTTTTATATTTAACACTTTCTAAGGCGAATATATTATTTAGAAATCCTAAAATTAAAGTCTTCCAAAAGCTACTTGGTGAAAAAGGTACCTACATTTTTTTACTTGTCTTTGGTTTAGCAGCTTTAGGTGTAGGTATTTATTTACAATTATAATTGATAGGCTTGATAGGTTTTCAAATCGATGCGTCCCTCATTTTTGAGTGTATTTAAGGAGATGGTAAATCCATCTCCTTTTTTTTAACATAATCATAAAGACAAAAAGAAAATTTACTTAAAAAAAAGACATGTATCCATGTCTTAGTTTTGAAGTTTCAACTGTGTTCGATTCACAATCATGATTCTTACTTTTAAAACAATATAAATCAGCGTGATCAAATGTACAGGCCAAGAATTCATTTTAAAATAAATTTGCAACGGATTAAGCCATACATCAAAACCGGTATGTAGATAAATGACTGCATATGCGAGATAACTTAATTTATGCATCATGACCCACGATGAAGGCTTCATTTTATATCGTAAGACTTTTAATGACGTTATAATTAATGGCAACATAAGTACGAACGCTAAAATACCTGTTGTATTAAAGCCAGATAAGGCTTTATCTAAATTAGATAAAAAATGTGGTAATAAGTAGATAAAACCATAGAGTGCGAGATCACCTCTTACAGGGTCAATGACACTTCGAATAAAATTATCTTTATTAAAAATACCAGCAAGTATCACAAGTAAAAATAATGCAAAACTAAATTGACCTGAAAACACCGTCCACTCTAAAAATTGCCCACCGATAAAGTATGAGGCCAAACTAAGCGACAAGGCTAACAACAAAAATGTCCACTCATGTTTTTCTATGTATTTGCCGATGAAAACAATTGTCATATAGACAAATGGCAAAATGATAAATGCTAAATTACTTAAAATAAAATTCATAACATACTTTCTTTAAGAAGTTTGTAAAAATGCGACGATTGGTAAATTTGTAATATTTGATGCACCATGTGGTGCCCCTGAGGCTTGAAACAATTCAGTAATATCTTGACCGGCATAAAATGTACCTCTGTGGACACCATTAGGCCAATTAGGATTCCCTGTGACATCATAAACAACACCGTTGTATGCGATGTAAGCATTTGCGCCATCTTGTCCATCATACTGAGAGAGTTCTTCAAGTGTCATATATATCATTTCATAAATTGCAGTAATGGTGATATCTTCAGAAATAGTCGTTATATCACTATCCCATGAAATAAATCGATAACCCCCTTCACTTGGCGGTGTTGGAAATGTAAATGTATCTCCAATTTCTAATGTTTCTGTTGTAATGATTTTGTTATTAAGACCTTTAAAAGTTACTGTGACAGACAAATCGAAACTTGGAGGTACTAAGACGCCATCTAAAATATGTACAACTCCGTTTTCAGCAATAATATCTGATTCTACAATTAAAACATCATTAACAAAAACGTCATCACCATCTACAGTAATCGTTAAAAACTCTCCTGTTGTTGTTTCAATTTGAGAACTACCAGTTCTCAATGCCTCTAATAAGAGTGTTTGTTCTACCATGTGATAACGCAAAACATCAAACAAATCTATATCACCTAGAAGTTGATCAAATCCTTCATTAGGATCAAAATTATCTGGAATTTCAAAACCATTTGTTAATTCAAACGCTTCAAGTGAAGGTAAAAAAATAGTTAAGTTGTCATAAGTTGAAAAATCAATGGAAATTTGACCACTATATACTAAGCTTGCAAGCGATTGATAGCCATCAATCGATGCAATTGTAGAGAGCATGTCTTTAACAGGCGTTTCAATGAGACGACCAATTTTAGGGACACGATCTAAATATGATTTTCCATGAGGGGAACTAAGGATTTCATCTGAAAGATCTTGTCCAGCTTGAAACATGCCTTGATGGATGCCATCTCTCCAATAAGGATCGTTTGTCACATCATAAATATACCCATCTACGGCAATATATGCTTTTTTACCGTTGGTACCATCAAATACAGAAAGTTCTTCGATTGTAAGCTCAATCATCTCTTCTTCCGGGACAGTATTATCGCTACATGCAACTAAAGTAAGTACAGTTAAAATGGTTAGTAAAAATTTCATAGTTACTCCTTTTATAACCACTATATCATACAAAAAAAAGACATCTTATCATGATGTCTTTAAAAGCAATTTTTTGTAAGAATATGTGATTAAACAATTGCGACAATCATACCTATAACAGCACCGATAAAAATTAACTTTGTTGGTGTCAAAAACTTATAAATTAATGTAATAAACGCAATCACACTCAAAACATATTTCCATATGTTCATCTCAAAAGAAAGTCCCAACTGAATCACAACTGAAATCATGAGTGCAATCGCTGCATAGTTGAGTGCACTTAAAATATAACGAAACCACGAAACATCCCTTAAATACGTGAACCCTTTATAAAAGAAAGTGATAAGTAAAAATCCAGGCAAAAATATACCGATAGCTCCAACAACACCACCAAGAATATTTCCGCTGAGCACATATCCTAAAAATCCTGCGGTTGTAAATACTGGACCAGGGGTAATTTGACCAACTGCAACACCATCTAACATTTGCTGAAATGTCAAATAACCTGGTTCAACAAATAACGTATCTAAATAGCTCGTAAGTACATAACCACTACCATATAAAGTCGCACCTATTTGAAAAAAGAGTAAAAAAATGAGTAGGATACTCATTCCTTCTTTCACTTGTGTTTTTCTGAAGAAAAATTGATAAAGAAAGGCATTCAATCCAACAATCAAAAATACTAAAACTTGGTTTATGACAAAACTTAGTGAGAGTGCAATTATTATATATATGATCGCATCAAAACTTTTAATGACTTTTTTGCTCAATTGATAGACCGCAAACATAATAATACTGACAACAACTGGACCAACAACATCGAACATACTTTGTACAATGACTAAATTACCGAACTGAAGATATACAAATGCGAGCGTTAAAACAAGTATGAGCGCTGGTAAAATAAATGCAACACCTGCAACCCAAAGTCCTAATTTACCACCTCTGTGTCTGCCAATGAGTAACGCTAACTCTGTGGAACTTGGTCCAGGAATTACAGAAGATAAACTGATGAGATCTAAAAAATGTTTGTCATCTAACCACTTCTTATCATCTACAAATAATTGATGCATCAATGCAATATGTGCCGCAGGTCCACCAAAGGATAACATGCCAAGTTTTAAAAATATTTTAAATATTTCGATATACATTTTTATATCTCCTCAACTATATTTTATCAAACATTTTGCCATAATTTCCCAAAAACACAACCATCCTACTTGACAATTTTTTTTGTCTTTAATAAAATTGTAACTGAAATTGGCAATTAATAAACTAGAGTGCCAGAAAGGGGAATAATATATGTTAAAACCATTAGAAGATTATGTTGCTTTAATACTTGAAAAAGAAGAAAAAACAACAGCATCAGGCATCATCTTAACAAGTGAAGCAAAAGAAAAACAAGCGGTAGGAAAAGTCATCGCGATTGGTCCTAAAGTTGAGGATCTTAAAGAAAATGATCGTGTGATTTATCAATCTTACTCAGGGACAAAAGTAGAACTTGAAGGTCAAGAATATCTACTCATTCAAACAAAAAACATATTAGCAAAACTTATTTAAGGAGGATATTATGGCAAAGCAAATTTTACATTCAAAAGATGCACAAACATCAATTTTAAAAGGCGTAGATACACTTGCAAATACCGTCAAAGTCACATTAGGACCCAAAGGACGTAATGTCATTTTAGATAAAGGATATGGTTCTCCACTCATCACCAATGATGGTGTTACCATCGCTAAAGAAATCGAACTCTCCAATCCATATGAAAACATGGGTGCAAAACTTGTCTATGAAGTGGCATCGAATACCAATGATGTCGCAGGTGATGGAACAACAACTGCAACTGTTCTTGCACAAGCAATGATTCATAGAGGCTTCAAAGCAGTGGACAGAGGGTCAAATCCTGTACTTGTAAAAGAAGGTATTGATCTTGCAGGTAAAAAAGTTGCTGAAAAATTACTTGATATGTCTAGAGATGTCAAAACTTCTCAAGATATCGCAAATGTTGCAACGATTTCATCTGGATCGACTGAAGTCGGTGAAATCATTGCGAAAGCTATGGACAAAGTGTCTAAAAATGGTGTCATAAATGTGGATGAATCTAAAGGTTTTGAAACAGAACTTGATGTCGTAGAAGGTATGCAATATGACAAAGGGTATGCATCTCCATATTTTATTACCAATAGAGAAACCATGACCATCGAATTTGAAAACCCTTATGTTTTTGTGACAGATCAAAAAATATCGACGATTCAAGATATCTTACCTGTCCTTGAACAAGTCGTAAAATCATCTAAACCACTTCTACTTATTGCTGAAGATATTGAAAATGAAGTGACCTCAACATTGATTGTAAACAAATTAAGAGGGACATTTAATGTCGTTGCGACAAAAGCACCAGGATTTGGTGACAATCAAAAAGAGATGCTTCAAGATATCGCAATATTAACAGGCGCAAAGTTTATTTCTAAAGATCTCCAAATGAAATTAAGTGACACTACCATTGAACAACTCGGAACCGTTGGAAAAGCAATCATTAAAAAAGATTCAACCACACTCATTAGTGGCCAAGGGGATCCATCTTTACTCAATGCTAGAAAACAAGAAATTGAAGCACAATTACAAAATACAACCTCTGATTTTGATAAGAAAAAACTTCAAGAAAGACTTGCAAAACTCAGCGATGGGATTGCAGTCATTAAAGTCGGTGCAGCAACAGAATCTGAACTTAAAGAGAAAAAACTACGTATTGAGGATGCACTCAATGCGACAAAAGCTGCCATTGCTGAAGGTATCATTCCTGGTGGTGGTGCGGCACTTGTAAGAATTCAAAGTGAACTTAGAGATACCCTGAAACATGACAATATGGACATCATGCGTGGGATTACAGCAGTATTAGATGCACTCTCTGATCCACTTGAAAACATTGCAGAAAATGCTGGATTTGATGGAACAGCAACACTTGAAACATTTAGAACACAACCAAAAGAAATTGGATTTGATGCAAAAACAGGCACATGGGTGAATCTCATTGAAAAAGGGATCATCGATCCAACTAAAGTGACACGAAGTGCCATACTGAATGCGTCTTCTATCGCATCACTACTTATTACAACAGAAGCTGCAGTTGCTGACAATAAAGACGAAAAAGAATCACCTGCACCAGCAATGCCGCCAATGTATTAAAATAAGAAAAAAGCTTTTATGGTGACATAAAGGCTTTTTTTGTATGATACAATACACATAAAGGATATGTATATGCCCATACACTATTATCTCACCATTGTTTTTATACTGATTGGCTTTTATTTATTATTTGCATTAATGTGGGTAATTGGACCCACTGCACCTCCAATGCCTGCATTATTAAAAAGAATATGCAAAGCACCAAAACGATCAACCGCAAGTTTGATCATATTTTCTATGTCATTTTCCGAAGAAACATCGGTGATGGATATGCATGCATTTGCATCAAGTTTTTTTTGTTTAATGATTTCAAAAGTCTCTTCGAGAGACTCTTTATTAATATCTGCCAACATAACCTTAGCGCCATGTTCTAAAAACAATAATGCAGTTTCTTTACCAATGCCACTTCCAGCACCCGTTATCACTGCGACTTTATCTTGTAATCTTTTCATCTAATGATTATTACCGAAAGCCTATCAAAATAAAAATAAAGTTATGCCAAAAAACATACCATGCATGAGTAGGGTAAATAGATTAAAATCGAGGATTGGCTAAAAGAATGGCTCCCTGACGTGGGATCGAACCACGGACCAATTGATTAACAGTCAACTGCTCTACCGCTGAGCTATCAGGGAACAAGTTGAGAATTATAAATTAAAATTCATAAAGTAAAACAAGATAATGACAAAAAATTTAACCGTTACATCTCCGTTTGAGCCTGCAGGGAGTCAACCAAAAGCAATAGAAACTCTGGTTAATGGTTTAAATGATGGGTTATTACATCAAGTTTTACTTGGTGTAACAGGTTCGGGCAAGACTTACACAATGGCTAAAATTATTGAATCAACTCAAAGGCCTGCGGTAGTTATGGCCCCTAATAAGACCTTAGCAGCTCAATTATATGGAGAGCTTAAAGATTTCTTTCCTAAAAATTCCGTTGAATACTTTGTTTCTTATTATGATTATTATACGCCTGAAGCTTATGTTCCAAGGTCTGACACATATATTGAAAAAGAGTCTTCAATAAATGAACAAATTGATCGTATGAGACACTCAGCAACAAGGTCTCTTTTGGAAAAGGATGACGTAATAATAGTATCAAGTGTATCCTGTATTTATGGTTTAGGTTCAGCAGAGTCATATAGCAAAATGACTTTCACTTTCAT
>JALQTF010000014.1 GCA_023264085.1 Acholeplasmataceae bacterium | reverse complement strand
GAGAAAGCTATTACCTAATTTCAGTGTTCTTAGAGGTTCTGCGTTTGTATCTTCACCAGTAAATACATTAAGAAGGATTAAAAATCCTGCACTTAATACAAAAGGAATTAATAACTTCCACTGAAAAATATTTGTTTTCCCTTGCTCTTGTATTTTATTAATGATAAGTGGCATACTCCCAATGATTAAACCTATAAAAAATAATTTCATTTGGTTTGGAAAATTTTCAAGTAAATCATTCATTGGACCAGCCAAAGTAAACAACGCTAAAAAATTACCACCATAAATGAGTACTAAAAAGATGACGGCAGCAATGAGTCCTTTTTTTAAACTCACAATAGTATCTACTGCTTCAACAAGCTTATCGTAAAATTTCAATAAAACAGCAACCGTTCCAGATGATACACCTGGAATGATTGCTGCGATTCCCATGAGGAATCCTTTTAGAATTGTTGTGAAGTAATGAATCATTTTTTTCATGTTAAATCGATGCGTTCAAAATAATGTGGATAACGATAAGTACCATGGTCACTGGACCCATAATTCTATGTGCCACATACATCCAAGGTTTTTTCTTTGTTGCAAAAAGCATGCCAAATGTTCCTGTGGAAAGCAATGCTAAAAGTGTAAGTGCACCTGTTGGTCTTAATTGACCTTGAGAGAGTGCATAACCCATATGTATAAATGCTGTGAATGATGCTAACATACCAAAGATTCTATGTTTACTCGCAATTGCAGCCACTAAAGGTGATTCTACATACTTTTTCAAACCATTCACGGAAGCAAGTAAGAAAAACAATACAATGAGGCCGCCAGTTATTGAATATAAAGAAATCATTTTTTTGCTCCTTTTCTATATCATTATATCATTATTACTTACTTATAAACCAGTAAATATCACCAATTTTCTCACTCAGTGTTGCGAGTGAAAACGTTTTATTATCTTTTTACTTGATATCGAAATATTTTCATTTATAATAATGTCATACAATTTAAAGCATTAGAGGCAGCGATGTAAATGAGTATAATCTGGAGAAGGCATTCTGTGAAAGATTAGAAAGGTATCCATCGCCGAATAATAGATTAAGGCATTGATCTATTATGGGGTTGTAAGAAATACTTGCAACACTCCTACATTTGTAGAGGCGCTAATCAATTTAACCCATTGATCTTAAAGTGTCCTCTCGGATGCTTTTTTTGTTAAAAAACAAAGAAAAGAGGAAGAGAGAATGAGAAAAATAGTTACACTCATTATTTTACTTACTGCAATCTTTACAGTAAGTGCTTGTAGTACAGATAGTGGTTTTGATATCACATCAGAAACAGAAATTGTTGTTGGTTTAGAGGCGGCATACGCACCATTTAACTGGGCAACGCCAACAGAAAATAGTTTTACAGTTCCGATCGCAAATCAATCAGGGTTTTATGCAGATGGATTTGATGTTGTGATGGCACAAGAAATTGCAGATGCGCTTGGGTTAACGCTTGTAATTCGTGCAATCGAATGGGATGGTTTAATTCCTGCATTATTAGCTGGAGAAATTGATTTAATCATTGCAGGGATGTCACCAACTTCAGAACGTGCACAAACCGTTGCGTTTAGTGATCCATATTTCCAAAGTGAACAAGTGATGGTCGTGCGTAATGATGGTGATTTTGCAAATGCAACGTCTTTAACTGATTTTAATGGTGCGCGTATCGTTGCTCAACTAGGTACTTTACAAGATGATCTTATTGATCAAATTCCAGGTGTGAATCATTTAGATGCTGTCAATGATTATGCTACATTAGTAACATCTCTATTAAATAATGCAAGTGATGGCTTTGTTGCTGAATTACCAGTTGCAATGGGCATTGTAGCAGCTAACCCATCTTTAAGTTATATTACATTTACTGACGGAAATGGCTTTAGTGTATCTGCTGAAGATGTGACTGTTTCTGTTGCATTGCGCCAAGAAGATACTGCATTATTGTCTGCAATTAACGAGGCATTGGCTGCAATTTCTACTGAAACTAGAAATGGCTATATGGAAGCTGCATTATCTAGACAACCTCAGTAATGTTTATCTTCAATGTCTTACCCCCAAGAGATGCATTTTTTGAGACGATTTGGTATTTAATTTCAAACTATCAAACATTCTTTTTGACGGGTATCTTTTATACATTGATGTTATCCATCATAGGAACAGGAGGCGGTTTTATGATCGCCTTCTTTTTCACGATTGTAAGAACAAGAAAAATCGATCGTTTAAGACAATCTAAAATTACGATACTTCTTACAAAACTCAGTCAAGGTTTCATTAATTTATACATTACGATTTTTAGAGGGACACCCATGATGGTTCAAGCAATGATTTTTTATTACGGTGTATCCAGATTACAGTTAAGTTTTTGGACACCGATTGTTGCTGGGTTTGTTGTTGTCATATTAAATACAACTGCTTATATTAGCGAAGTCTTGCGTAGTGGTATTAATGGTGTAGATCAAGGACAATTAGAAGCTTCAAGATCTTTAGGGTTTTCTCATGGTCAATCCATGAGACTTGTCATTTTACCTCAAGCAATTAGACAATCACTTCCAGCCATTGGCAATGAATTTATTATTAACTTAAAAGATACGTCTGTTTTATCTGTTATAGGTGTCACAGAAATATTTAGAGCAACACAACTTGCTACGTCTCCTAACTATCGAACAACTGAAGGTTTTTTTATTGCAGCCATTTTATATTTAATGATGACATTGATTGCATCTCTATTTGTGAATCGCTTTGAACAATCTTCTCAAAGAAAAGAGGCGATGGTATGAGTCAAGCATTATTAAAAGTGTCAAACTTGATGAAATCATTTAATAACCATGTTGTGTTAAAAGATATATCCTTAAATATTGTGAAAGGTGAAGTTGTCTCTATTATTGGTGCATCCGGATCTGGTAAAACAACATTATTAAGATGCTTGAATTTACTTGAGCAACCCAATGATGGTTCAATCATCTATCACAATCAAAATCTTATGGATCCAACTGTGGACATAAACAAGCATCGCATGAACATGGGGATGGTTTTTCAGAATTTTAATTTGTTCCAACATTTAAATGTGATCGATAATTTGATATTAGGTCCAAAAAAGCTCTTACACATACCACATGAGCAAGCTTTAAGTGAAGCGCTAGAAAAATTATCTCTTGTAGGGTTAGAGTCGTTTGCATATCAATCTGTAAGAACACTTTCTGGTGGTCAAAAACAACGTGTTGCCATTGCAAGAGCACTCATGATGCATCCAGATATTATGTTATTTGATGAACCTACTAGCGCGCTGGATCCTGAAATGGTTGGTGATGTCTTGAATGTCATTAAAGATGTTGCAAAAACAGGAATGACCATGGTCATTGTCACCCATGAAATGGCGTTTGCAAGAGACATCTCTGATCGCGTGATTTACATGGATCAAGGAGAAATTGTAGAAATTCAAAACAATGATCAGCTCTTTATTTCTCCTCAAAAAGAAAGAACAAAAGCATTTTTATCACGTTTCATGAATACATAAAAAAATAGCCATTAAATGGCTATTTTTTTATACGCATAATTTTAAGTTCGTTTTGATCTGGGTCAAGTAGTTCTACAAATGTAGTGCCATCATTCCCAGTATGAATCATGTTTTCTTTTAGTAAATGATTCGATAACCATTGTGGCGCAACTTTATCAAATGTATCAGCATCAAGAGCAAAATGAAAGTCAATCGAACCACCTAGCGTTCTTGAACCGCCACCTTTATTGATTTGATATAAAGCAAACGGGATACCATCTAAATCAAATTGTGCCCATCCGTATTCTTGAACATAAAAAATATTGTTTATTTGCAAGTGTTCTTCATAAAATTTAAGAGATGTTTCTATGTTTGATACTGGAATTTTAAGTAATGATAGATGTATTTTCATTTTATGATCACCTTTCCACTCATCGTTCTTTTATTTTCAATTTTTATTTCTTTAGATGTATCATTATTTTCAAAAGTGATATGTCCTGAAATTGAATGAAAATATAATTTCTCTGGATATACTTCATTGCACTGTATATGTCCGCTTACTGTATTAACTTTCAAATGTTGTATCATCGTATGTTGAACGTTAATTTTTGCGGATACGGTAGTCACGCTCAATGTTTCAGTTGTATCGTTTTCTATTAATTCTAAATTTCCTGATACTGTTTTTGCATTAAGTACATCTGAAAAATTATTGTTAATAAAACATGTAGCATTTACACCATCAAATTTGATTTCCAAAAATTCGTTGTTATAAAGTTTACTCAACCCATTCACATTATACACTTTAAGTTGATTCCCTGAAATTTGTTGAAGATTGAGTTCACCATTAATACTTCCAACAGCGACTTGATTTAATCTAACGTCTTTAGGGACATATAGATAAAAGGATAATTTATGTCTGTCTTTTTTTAGCCCTTGATACTTTTTATTGTTTTTTATGATGAGCGTTTCGTTAGAAACCTCAACAGAAACAAAGTTATGATCGAATATACCATCATACGTTAATTTGAAATATGATTCCTCGTGTGTCATGACTTTAACATCTTCATTGACTAAGTCAATATCAATATTTTGAATCAATTTCTTATCGTAACGGTTAATGAGTTGACCGATATCTTCAAAAGCTTTTGTTGTTGAATTTTGTTTGATTTCTGCAACAATTTGCTCAACAGAACCAAAAGTGTCTTCAATGGCTTCTTCTTTAAGACCTTGTTTGATGGCTTGATCTATCATTTCTTGATAGTCCACTATGATGGCATTTACTTCATTTTGAGTAAAACCTGCTAATAATAATTTATTTTTTAATGCGGTTAAGAATGTCTGCATCATTGACCTCCCTCATATTTAATATTTTATAAACACCACCAATAAATTGATCCCATGTAGAACGCAACTTCATAAGATGTTTAAACCCTAATTCAGTAATTTGATACATTTTTCTTGGTGCCCCTTCATCCGAGGGAAGTAAATATGTATCAAAATACTTTTCTAATGTTAATCGTCTTAATATCGGATACACGGTATTTTCATTGACATCGATAATATTTTCAAATGATTTAATAATTTGATATCCATACATATCTTCATATGCAATCATCGTCAAAATACATAGTTCAATGATACCTTTTTTAAATTGAGATTCCATAATTCACCTTCTATACATATCCTATCACAGTATTGTGCATAACACAATACTGTGTGATACATTCATGTGAAAATGATGGATTTTGACTTTTTTTTACATATATGCATCAATTGATCCTTTTCTGTTGTAAAATAGAATCAAGTCCACTTCAGGTAGGTCTTTTATGAAAAATCAAATGTTTTATACTGGCATTCCAACGCAAGTTGTTGGTCCGCTTTATTTCGCTGAAATGCGTTATTTAAACAAAACTGAATTGAGTATTGAGCTAGATGCGCCATTAACAACCTATGAGACAACATTGTTTCATTCTGTTGGACGTGGTGCGAAAATCTCTAGACTTGCGAAAACATTAACCACGACCGTGTTATCAGATATGATGACACGTTCTATTTTGTTTGAGGCAGAAAATGCACACCAAGCAAACCAAGTGTTTGTTGATATTCAATCAAAAAAAGACTATTTTCAAGAACAAGTTGTCTCAAAACAATCAAATTATGCACGTTTAAAACAAATTGACGGAAAAATTGTCGGTAATCTTCTCTATATTCGTTTAGGTTATGAGACAGGAAATGCTTCCGGACATAACATGACAACGTTCGCATCAGATAAAATTGCTGAAGCGATTTTAGCGTTATATCCAACATTACAATATGTCAGTGTGTCAGGGAATTTTTGCACAGATAAAAAAGTCTCATCTGTGAATGCTATTTTAGGTAGGGGCAAACATGTCATTGCTGAAATATTAATCCCGAGAGATATTGTTGAGAAAAGTTTACGGACTACACCTGAAAAATTGGTTGATTTAAATATCAAAAAGAATTTAATTGGATCCATTGCATCCGGTGGTTTATTAACAGCAAATGCACATTATGCCAATATGTTACTTGCTTTTTATCTTGCAACTGGTCAAGATGCTGCAAATATTGTTGAAGGGTCTCAAGGTATAACACATTGTGAAGTAAGAGATGGTGATTTATATTTTTGATGGTTTCTGTAGCTGTGGCGATGGGGGTAGCATGACGCAAAAGAAGCTGCAAAAACATTCCCGGTATGAAGAATACGATGAGGATGGCGATGGCATCGTGAGTGATGAAGAACTATCGCATGTT
>JALQTF010000085.1 GCA_023264085.1 Acholeplasmataceae bacterium | reverse complement strand
ATCAAGTTCGAGATCAGACCCTGATATTGTGATGTAATACGTATTGTTTGATGTTTCTAATAAAATATCATTGTTTTCAATAGACATCCCATCAATGGTTGTCATTGTTTGTTCAAATGCAGCTTGAGTGACTTCAATATCATAAATAAGTTTGTTAATGTCATAGATATCTGTTGTCTCTCCATCAGAAAGTGCATATGTTGTTTCTGTGATTTCTGTGACCTCATATATTTCATAAATGGGTGTGCTGTCGTATGTCCTTACATAAAGGTGAGATCCAACTGTCACTTCCTTAGGCGTATTTGAGATCAACGTTTTCCAAGCTTTTACGGGTTTTCCTAACCCAATGTTAAAGTACCCTTCTGTGAGTGCTTGTATGGATAAGGCTTCTTGAATAAGGTCATATAATGCAACATCGATTTCTAATGTGACACCTTTTTGTTGATTGATCGTATAGATGTTTTCTAAATAAGTTGAATCACTTGGAAGTCCTTCATAATTATTGGTGAGTGCATCATACATCGCATACATATCGTTGATTTTTTCAAAATGGGTATCTGCTTCATTTTCAGTTGCATAAAGCGATACGGTAATCGATGTATACATATAATCATAGAAGGTAATAGAATGCATCTCTTCGCTTGTATCACATGCTGAAAAAGTGATCGCGATCGCAAACACTATAACCATCATTCCTATTTTTTTAATGCTTGTTAACATCATGTTTCACCTAAAGCAATTATATCATATGTGTTAGTGCGAACATGAAGATATTCATAAAGTTTTCATGTTTTCATGAAACTTTCATGAAGTCTTTTTATAATGATGACATATTAAAAAGTGAGGATTTGTTATGACGTTTTTGAAAACCTATGGTAGAGGGCTTATCTTTATTGTAGCTGTGTTTGTATTGAATAGTTATTTATGGGTATCACGATTGAATCAATCGTTTTTAAACATTGAGGTTCTTATAACTTCTTTATTTGGTTCTTGGATACTTATGGCGTTATTTTTAACGTTTTTACTTTCTACAAAACAACGTTTCTTAGTGAAACTTTTTGGTGGGTTAGACCAAGTCTATTTTTGGCATCGTTGGTTAGCGATTGGTAGTTTGGGTCTCATCTTTTTACATCAGACAACTGCCAGTGATGATGGGTTAATTATTTTAGCAAGATACGCTCAGCTTGGACTTGATGTTGAAGAGCTTGGAGAGCTTGCTAGAAACTTATTTATCTTTTTAATTGTGATGGCACTATTATCATTTATATTTAAATACGAACATTTTAAATATATTCATAAACTCATGATTTTGCCGTATGGAATTGGGTTATATCATAGTTTTGCATCATCTTGGGTCGATTTATTTAGTTTTGATACATTATCGATTTTTATGATCTCGACATCACTATTAGGGATTGGATCATCGTTATATATGTTACTCTTTTATCAACATGTTGCCTTTAAATTTACAGGCACCGTATCAGAAATTACATATTTAAATGACTCGATGATGGACATTAAATTAACAATGAAAAAACCTTATAAATTTAAAGCCGGACAATTTACCTTTATTAAATTAGATCAAAAAAAGATCATGTCAGGAACACACCCTTTTACGATATCCGGTTCAGATGATACAAGTATTTATTTTACAATTAAAACACTTGGTGATCATACAAAAAACTTGTATAAAAACTTAAAAGTAGGCATGAAAATTCATGTAAGTAAACCATTTGGTCATATGACGTTTCAAACAAAAAAAGACAAACACATATGGATTGCTGGTGGCATCGGTGTCACACCTTTCATTAGTTATTTAAGAAGTCAAAATACATTAGATAAACCCGCACATTTATATTATGCTGTTAGAAGTTTTGAAGACGCCGTTCATGTGGATCTATTAACACATTATCAAAAACAACACCCAAATTTTAGTTTTGATATTATGGATTCTCAAACCAAAGGACGTCTTACATTAGATATGTTGGCACTTGATGATGATACATCTGTATCAATGTGTGGACCAAAACCAATGGTTGATGTTTTTGTTAAAGGCATTAGAAAAGAAAATAAACGCATTGAAATCCATTATGAGGCTTTTAGTTTTACTGGAAATCTCGTGAAAGATGTCTTCAGAATTGGATTGAATTACGCGAAGCAACTTGTAAAAAAGTTCAATACATAAAAAAAAGCACATAAGTGCTTTTTTTTATAATGTGATGATAAAGGTTGTCCCTTCACCTAATGTGGATGTCATGTGAAGTGTCCCTTGATAGTAGTTGATGATGTTAGATACAATCGTCATACCAACCCCTAAACTTAATTCGTGCTGTGTACGAATCGTATCGGATCGATAAAAAGGTTCTAAAATATGTTTTAGGTCTTCTTCTGACATGCCGATACCTGTATCACTTACTTTAATTTGAACTTTTTCATTGACTTTCCTAATCGATACATCGACTTGACCCTTATCTTTGTTGTATTTCATTGCATTGGATATCAGGTTTGTGAATAAAGATGTCAAAAGCATCATATCACCTTCAAATGTGATAGATGAATCGCCCTCTAAATTTGTTTGAATGTGTTTCTCTATGTAATCTTCTTTTAAACTATCTAACACATCTTCAACTAGAGGAAATAAAGGAATGCTTTCTATTTGAAATGTTTTTTCTTCATTGAGCTTTGTAAGCATTAATATGGTTTTCACCATATCTTCTAAATACTGCATTTGTTTTAAGATGCCTTGCATATCTTTTTTGTATTCAGATGTTTTAAGTTTGTCATCTAAAAATTCGAGTTGTGCTTTTAATACTGCAAGTGGTGTTCTTAATTCGTGAGAAACATTCGATGTAAACTGTTTTTCTCTATTTAACACATCTTCTGTGGATGCAATCATCTCGTTGATCATTGTACTCATGTGATACAATTCATCTTCATTTTTTCTAAGTGGAATTCTTGTATGATATTGTTTGGTCTCTTTAATGTGTCGTGTCGTTTGAATGACATCATCAATCGGTTGAAACGATTTCTTTAATATGAGATATCCACCAAATCCAACAAGGATTAAAATGATTGGAGAAAGGACCAAAGAAGTAATTAATAATTGTCTCACACTTGTATCTACAGATGAAATATTTTTAATCGTACGCATCGTTGTAGATGGATTGATATACATATCATAAATCGCGTAATTAACTTCGCCAATTTCAACAAGTTGTGTTTGTCCAACTTGTATCGGGGTTTGCGTGATCATATCATTTGGAGATGTGCCATACATCAAGACATCATTCACATAAAAAATGAACTGAACACCATCTTTTGAATATATAAACGGTTCGACATCATCGTCATCGATATATTTTGGCCCGTTGGCGGTCATCACTAAGTGCTCTGTTACATCATCGATTACATTGATGAGTTCGTCTTCTGATTGATTTGTAACAATTTGATTAGAAGCCTGAAATAAGACTACTTGGTTCGCGATGATTAATAACGTAAAAAATCCTAAGAACCATAATAAAATTTTTACTTTAATGCTGATTTTTCTCATTGTGGTTCCCTCATCGAATAACCAAACCCTCGTACCGTTTGAATCAGTTTCTTATCAAAGGGGTGATCAATTTTCTTTCGAATCATTTTAATAAAAACATCAATCACATTGGAATACCCTTCATAATCATAATCAGAGGTGACATTTTCAAGTCGCTCTCTAGAAACAACTTCGTTTTTGTGTTTCATTAAATATTCTACAATTAAGTATTCTTTCTTTGATAAATGAATGGCTGTTTTGTTACGTGTGACTGATTTTGTTGTTGTGTTTACTTCTAGATCGCCGCATGTTAAAACTTCCTGAATGTTTTGGTCACGTCTTCTTGATAAGGCATGAAGTCTTGCAACAAGTTCTTCAAAAGCAAATGGTTTAATTAAATAATCATCTGCACCAAGCTCTAAACCTTTGACGCGATCTTCTACTTTATCTTTTGCAGTCAGCAACAAAACTGGTGTTTGAATGTTGTTGCCTCTCATATGTGTTAAAACTTCTAATCCATTTTTTTTAGGCATCATAATATCAAGTATGATGACATCATATGTCATATACTCTAAAATATCAATCGCTTCTTCGCCATCTAAGACAGCATCCACCACGAATCCTTGTTGTGATAAACGCTCTTTCATAATGGTATTGAGTGTTTTTTGATCTTCTGCTAACAGTATTTTCATAAATTTTCCTTACCTTTATTGTATCAATGAACATGAAAATTTGATGAAAATGTTCATTTTTTTATATCTTCATCTAGTTTTCATGTTGGGTA
>JALQTF010000052.1 GCA_023264085.1 Acholeplasmataceae bacterium | reverse complement strand
CCTCGGGCAACTTCAATTGGTAGATCTTCTTCCTCGAATATATGATCGTCTTCGTTATAGAAAATCTGGGATCGAGTAAAATCAAAATCTGGAAAAAACTTTTCTTCACAAGGACCATGATATACATCAATGTCCGTATCGTCCATAAGCTTAGGATTCATACGATGTGAGACACTTTCTTTTGCTGATTTTTTATCGTATCAATCTATTACAAAAGCGAAAGAAGCTGGAAAATATCGTTTAGAAGGAAAAATGTATGAAATGAATGATGGCGATATTGTTCATTTCAGATTTAATGTATGAAGACATTATCTGATGTCACCATTGTCTGTGCTTCTAAGTATTTTGATACAGATCAAATGATTAAACTCGTTCAATTAGGATACAAAGATATGGGTGAAAATCGTGTGGATGTATTTTTAAACAAATTTGAACAACTCAAGGAATATCCCATTAAATGGCATTTTATAGGTCATCTTCAGCGAAATAAAGCAAAACAGGTTATTGATAAAATTGATGTGTTACATTCATTAGATTCTTTGGAACTCGCGAAGACAATTCAATCTCTGCGAGAATCTCCACTAGAAGTATTTATTCAAATAAATGCAACTGAAGAATCACAAAAATATGGTGTGGATGTAAAAAACCTAAGTTCTTTTTACGAAGAACTTAAAAAATATGATAAAATAAAGGTACTTGGTCTCATGACCATGGGAAAATTTGATGATTTTGAAGGTACGAAAAAAGCATTCGAAATAACATCAAATTTAAATCAAGACATGCAATTAAAGTTTTTGTCTATGGGTATGTCTGATGATTATGAATTAGCATTATCATTTCACACAACACATGTACGTTTAGGAAGATATTTTAAATCTATATTAGAGGAGTCGCATGGGACTTTTTAGAAAAAAACAAAAACCTGTTGATGTACCAAAAGAGCCATCAGCAAATCTGATACAATTTCATAAACTCGACCATGCATTTGATGAAAAACTGATAGAGCTTGCTGATGTCTTGAAAAAAAACATTCCAATTGTAATTAATTTTGAACAATTAGAAATAGATGACATCAATAAAAGTATCGCATTTTTATCAGGTGTATGTTATGCCATTGATGGAGAAGTCATTCCCGTTCAAGAAAAGATATTATTATTTGGCAATCAACAAGCATTTGAAGATGGAACAGTAAAAACATTTTTAAAAGAACTCAATTAAATCGTATGATGATAAGGACAGCACAATACAATAATACTTTCAAAAGCGATCTAGAGATGGTGTAAGTCTAGAAAAGTAAATGTATATGGGATCACCTTTGAATACAACAAATAAATGAAGTGTCAGCAAAGCTGGAAATAGGGTGGTACCGCGAGATAATCGTCCCTAGTTCTTGTTTTGCATTTTTTATTTTAAGGAGAAAAACATGGATTATAAAGATTCATTGAACTTGCCTAATACAGAATTCCCTATGCGTGGTAATTTAGGTAATAAAGAACCAGAAATTCAAGCACATTGGGAAAAACTCAATTTATATGAACTTGTCTTAGAAAATAGAAAAGATGCTATGTCTTTTGTGTTACACGATGGACCACCATATGCAAATGGTGATATACATATCGGTCATGCACTAAATAAGATCTTAAAGGATTTTGTTTTAAGATACAAAACGATGGCAGGGTTTAAAGTGCGATATATTCCTGGCTGGGATACGCATGGATTACCTATTGAAACGGCATTGGCAAAAAAAGGCATTAAACGAAAAGATATGCCACTTTATGAATATCGTAAATTATGCATGGAGTATGCATTAGAGCAAGTTGAAAAACAAAAAGTTCAATTTAAAAGATTAGGGATTCTTGGAGAATGGGATCAACCATATATTACATTACAAAATAGCTACGAAGCTACACAAATTCAGATTTTTGCAAAGATGGTAGAAAAAGGACTTATATACAAAGGATTAAAACCTGTTTTTTGGTCACCATCGTCTGAATCTGCACTGGCAGAAGCAGAAATAGAATATAAAGATGTTGAAGATACATCGATCTATGTCGCATTTAAAGCAATCGATACAAAGCAATTATCCTATTCTAATCTTCACTTTGTTATTTGGACGACAACTCCGTGGACCATTCCTGCAAATAAAGCTGTTTCAGTGCATCCTGATTTAAATTATGCAGTAATTAAAGTTGGGAACACACACTATGTTGTAGCTGAAACCTTAGTAAACAATGTCGTAGAAAAAGCACAATGGCAAAATCATGAAGTGATGACTGTTGTGAAAGGTCAAGCACTAGAGTATATGACGTATGAGCATCCTGTTTTTAATGAAACTTGTCCGATCATTTGTGGAGACCATGTGACTGCTGAAGATGGTTCAGGACTTGTTCATACGGCCCCAGGTCATGGTGAAGATGACTATATTATTGGTAATAAATATCAATTAGAAGTGTTTTGTCCAGTAGATGAAAAAGGTTATATGACCGAAGCTGCTCAACAATTCAAAGGTTTGTTTTATAAAGAAGCGAATGAAAAAGTCATTCAATCATTAGATGACAATGGTTTATTACTCAATCAAACTACATTCACTCATAGTTATCCACACGATTGGAGAACCGCTAAACCTGTTATATTTAGAGCGACACCACAATGGTTTGCAAGTGTGAAATCTATCAAAAAAGATTTGCTTGAAGCTGTAAAAGACGTCAAATGGTATCCGAATTGGGGAGAATTAAGACTTTCTAATATGATTGAAAATAGAGAAGATTGGTGTATTAGCCGTCAACGTGCATGGGGTGTGCCAATTCCTGTCTTTTACGCTGAAAATGGCGATCCTATATTAGATCAAGACGTATTAAGTCATGTCGCTAAGTTATTTGAAACATATGGATCTAATGTTTGGTTTGAAAGAGATGCAGAGGCACTTTTACCTCAAGGATATACACATGTTGGGAGTCCAAATGGCATCTTTAAGAAAGAAACCGATATCATGGATGTTTGGTTTGATTCGGGTACATCATATTCGGTATTAAATAACCGTGACGAAACCTTCCCTGCAGATTTATATTTAGAAGGATCAGATCAATATCGTGGGTGGTTTAATTCAAGTTTATCTACTTCAGTGGCAGCATATGGTCAAGCACCTTATAAGGCTGTTGTATCTCATGGTTTTGTATTAGATGGACAAGGTAGAAAAATGTCAAAATCACTTGGGAATACAGTTGATCCTATTAAAGTCATGAATGTACTTGGAGCAGATATTTTACGTTTGTGGGTTGCAACATCTGATTATCAAAGTGATTTAAGAATTAGTGATGATAATTTAAAACAAATATCTGAAGGTTATCGAAAAATAAGAAACACAATTCGATATATGCTTGGTGTTATCAGTGATTTTGATGTCAATACGGCGTATGTTTCATTTTCAATGAGAGGCAATATGAATCGTGCGATGACGCTTCGTATGGATGAAATTATTAATGATGTCATCGATAGTTATGACACATATGCATTTGATAAGGTTTATCGCGTAATCATGCCATTTATCATTAATGATTTAAGTGCCTTTTATTTAGATTTTACAAAAGATATTTTATATTTAGAAAGTAAAAATGATTTTGAAAGACGTGCTATTCAGTCCACACTTTACGATATTTTATATACATTACTCATTTTAATTACACCAATGATGCCGCATACGGCATCTGAAGCTTATCAGTATTTACCGAATACGCGTTTTGATGATATTTATTTAGAGAATATGCCAGAAAAGCGTTCAAGAGAAACATTCTTAAAGTATTTAGATTATTTAGAAGATGTTAAAAAAGTACGTGATGTTGTCAATAGTCAAATGGAAGTTGCACGCAATGACAAAGTCATCAACAAATCTATGCAAGCAGCGGTTACATTAAAATTGCCTAAAGATATGCTAGAACATATTAATGACATGCAATTTAGTTTAAAACAAATTTTAATGGTAGCTGAAGTTAAAATTGAAATATCTGATACATTAAGTGCAAGCATAGTACCTTTTGATGGTCATACTTGTGAGCGCTGTTGGAATGTATTTGAAGTATTGGAAGATGGTCATGTATGTGATAGATGTCATCGAGTATTAAAGGAGTCACTATGAATATTTTAGTTGTAAATGATGATGGCTATTTAGCACCTGGTTTAGAAACGCTTGTAAAAGCGATGGCACTTTTTGGGAATGTATATGTATCTGCACCAAAAGAAGGTCAGTCTGCAAAAAGTATGTCAATCACCATTAAGAAAAATATTAATGTGTTTTATCCAGAACCGATCGTAGGATCTAAGCATATGATTGTCGTTGATGGGACACCAGCTGATTGTGTTGGTATTGCACTCAAAGCATTCAATGTTGATTTTGACTTATGTGTGTCAGGCATCAATTATGGTCATAATGTTGCGACAGATATTTTTTACTCTGGCACTGTTGGTGCCGCTAGAGAAGCGAAATTTTTGGGTATACCTGCGATTGCTTTTTCTGCTGCGTCCGCGCCTAATTTGGAGTATCTTTTTGATGAAACTGTAAAACTTATGGATGAAATGAAAGAATCTGAGTTATATTTAGGAAATTACGTCTTAAATATTAACTTTCCAAAAGCTCATATTACAAAACCTATTGGCGTAAAGATTACGAAATTAGGAAAACGTCATCAACACTCTGATTTTTCAGCGATGAAAGATGGCCTTGTCTATGTACCTAATTATGGTGTAACGAATTACTTAGAAGATGATGAAAGCGATATTAAAGCGATTGACCAAGGGTATGTTTCAATCACACCATTATCATTAGATAACACCAATCATGCATCAATTGAACAAATTCTTAAAACTGAAGATTAAGAAAGGATGTCATGGAAACATTTAGAATTCACTTTTTCAAAGAAAAATCAAGACATATCGACATTGATTTATTGCTAAACTACTTTAAAGATGAACCTCATGTGAAGACGGAGATGGACGAAACATCTGTGCGTTTTAAATACGAACATCCAACCATCTTTATGGGATATCAATATACGATAACGCCAAGATCAACGGTACCAGATATATATCGTTTGAGTCCAAACTATTTGGATGTGAATATTCATATTGATATGCCAATATTGATGAATCGTTATTTATTTCAACAATCTTTAAAAGCAATGGATCGTTTTTGTAAAGCATTTAAATTGTATCCATATCACCCATTATTTGAAGATGTAATGCCATTTAAGTATGAACTGCTTTCAGAAGTATATCACATGGTACAGTCTAAATATATTCAAAAACATCATGATGAGATGCAATCATACGTATTACTTGATGAAAAAGCTGCTTATAAAATGTTTAAATATGAAGATGATATTCTTGCCTTAAAATCTTATTATGATGATGTAGTTTTATTTGTTCCAAAATATCAATTGCTTTACAATGGCATCCAGCTCATCAAGGCAATTGAAATTATGGATGGTATACAAACCGTCATACCACCTGAAATAGATACCATTTTCATTCGATTAAAAGATCAATCATTGATTGCATATGATTATCAAAAAATCGAGAAGAAAGTTGCACCCTTACTCACAAAAGTTCCTGGTACGATTGAAGGTACGAACGTTGTATTAAAGAAGTTCGTTAGTAAATTTTATAAAATCGTCAAAAAAGCTCCAATAAAAATTATTGATGGTGCATTTAAATCGATAAGAAGTCGTCAAATTTTAGAAAGAGAGGGATAATATGACATCTCTAAATACTTATATTGATCATACAAAATTAGGTCCAACTGTGTCATTAGAACAAATTGATCAATTGATTCAAGAAGGTCTCACATATCAATTTAAAAGTTTATGTGTGAACACACATTTTGTATCTTATGTTGCAAACAAATTAAAAGGTTCCAAAGTGTTAACGTGTACTGTTATTGGATTTCCTCATGGGAGTCATACAAAAGAAGTCAAAGCATTTGAAACAAAAGAAGCGGTCCGTGCAGGTGCAGACGAAATTGATATGGTGATCAATAATTCATATGTAAAAGCTAAAGACTATGAAAAGACATTAGAAGATATTAAAGCAGTCGTGGATGCAGCTCAAGGTAAAACAGTTAAAGTCATTCTTGAAACTTGCTATTTAACAGATGAAGAAATAATATTTGCATGTCAATGTGCAAAAGATGCCGGGGCAAACTTTGTAAAAACATCTACAGGTTTTGGAACTGGTGGTGCAACATTTGAGCATGTTAAACTTATGAAACAAACCGTTCAAGATGCCTTAGAAGTCAAAGCATCTGGTGGTATTAAAAATAGAGAAGATGCTTTAAAGATGATGGATGCAGGAGCGACAAGACTCGGTACATCGAAAGGCGTAGACATTATGGAAAACAAGGAGAATTCAAATGCCAACACCACATATTAGTGCACACAAAGAAGATATTGCTTCAACCGTATTAATGCCAGGAGATCCACTTCGAGCTAAATTCATTGCAGAAACATTTCTTAAAGATGTACGTTTAGTGAACCAAGTAAGAAATATGTTCGCATATACTGGGACATATAAAGGTAAAAAAGTGACGGTTATGGGTTCAGGTATGGGGATGCCTTCAATCGGGATATATTCGTATGAATTATATAAATTTTACGATGTAAAAAATATCATTCGTATTGGTTCTTGTGGTGCATATGATCCAAACTTGAAATTATTTGATGTCATTTTAGTATCCAAAGCATACTCTGAATCAAGTTTTGCAAAAACGATGGGTGTTTCAAATCGTCATACACTCCCTGCATCAAAGACATTGAACAATAAGATCAAGCGTGCTGCATCAAAATTAGAAAAGCACTTGAATGAAGGCGTCATACACTCATCTGATGTATTTTATCGTCTCAACCACGAAGCATATAAAGACATTTTTAGAAAACATCAAACGATTGCGGTTGAAATGGAATCATTTGCATTATTTTCGAATGCAAAAGCATTAAATAAAAAAGCAGCATGCTTACTTACTGTTTCAGACTCGCTTGTAAACCAAGAAGAAACAACATCTGAGCAAAGAGAAAAAGCATTTACAAATATGATGGAAATTGCGTTAGAAAGTATTTAATGACTTTACTGAATGACCATTATAAATCTTATTTAATACATATTACGATAGGACATCTATTTCATAAAGAAATGGATGTTTTTTCACTCCTTTTAAATCGATACTTAAAAGCATCGCATCCTTTATATCCATCAAGAAAATCACTGAATGAAGCAGTTGAAGATATGTATGGTTTAAAGATCACATTTTATAATTCGACAGAAGGAAACTATCTTGTTCATCATTTTAGATGTAAATTAATTAATCCTAAACTTGTTCATGATGACGATTTACTGAATCAAGTGTTAACTTTTATTGAGGCCATGTTGTTTCAAGCCTCCTTTGATTATACTTCACGTTTTGAAGAGGAAAAAAGACGATTAATTGAGCAACTTAGTTCAATTAAAGATGACAAACAAACGTATGCAACATATTTATATGAGGCATCCATTCAAAAATATTACGTAGATGCTTATACACTTGAAGAGAAAATACAAATGATACATTCAACAACTTTAGCAGATATTCAAAACTATTATCATGAAACTTTTCTTAAAGGAAATACACTTGTTTTTGCAACGGGATCTTTTCATGAAAATGAAAAGAACTTGATTCAAAAAGTACTTGGAAAATATGAATATGGATCGATACAACCAACATATCAATTATTACATGTGGACGCTTTAGAAGACATTCATGTTGAATTACCCATCCATCAAGCAATTTTACATTTTGGTTATCAAACAGATATTGGATATCATGACACCTACAAAACGGCTTTACAACTATTTAATTAAATGCTTGGGGGACATGCCAATAGTAAACTTTTCTCAGTTATAAGAGAAGAGAAAGGTTTATGTTACTCTATTTATTCTTACTTAAATAGCCATCATGGTGTTTTATCGATTACTACTGGTGTTGATGCATCACGCATAAAAGATGCTCAGGAAAGTATTTTAGATGTGATTGCATCATTTCAACAAAATATTGTATCTGATGAGCTAATTGAACAGACAAAAGCATATTTGATTCACCAAATTACAACGAACTTAGATAAACAAAGTATTTACATAGAACGTGCATTACGTAATCATTTATATTCAGAAACATATGATTTAAAAAAACGAATTGAATCGATTAATAACGTAACTAAAGAAGATATTATGTATGTTGCAAATAAACTCAAATTGGTGATGATTCATCAAGTCAAAGAGGCACAATCATGACACATCAATGGATAAAAAATTATGATGAGCATGTGTATACTTATATAACAAAAAGTGGCTTAAAAGTTATTGCGATTAAAAATGATCAAGCACACACTACATATGCAGGTATCGGGATTCCGTTTGGGTCCTGCCATTTAAATATTGATTATAATAATCATCGCATTGAGTTGCCTTTTGGTTTAGCGCATTTTTATGAGCACAAAATATTTGCATCTCATTCAGGAGATATGTTTTCTAAGTTTGTAGAACTTGGTCTTGATCCGAATGCTATGACTACATATGATGCAATGATCTATTATTTTAGTGCAACAAAAGATCTTTACAAAGGTATTGATTTATTGTTGGAAACACTTGATCATGCGTATTTCACAGATGAAAATATACTCAATGAAAGTCAAATCATTCAAGAAGAAATCAATATGGATTTAGATGATACAATGACAGTTTTATATCAAAAACTTTATGAAAATTTGTTTCATGTTCATCCGATTAAACATGATATTTTAGGAACATCTGAATCCATTAAAAAAATTCATAAAGAACTTTTGTTAGATGTGCATCAAGCGCTTAACAATGATCAATTAAGAACACTTGTTATTTCTGGAAATATTGAGATATCTACTTTAGAACAATACTTAACTTCTCTTGATGAAAAGCGTCACTATAAACAATTACAAACTTCAATGAAAATAAAAGAAGATAAAATGGATGTTATTAAGTCATTTGATCTTATTGATATGGATATCTCTATACCCAGAGTTCTCTTTGGAATAAAATTTCCTGATTTTACAAGTGAAATTGACTATCACAAAATGCAATTTAGTATGTATATTGCGCTTCACGCACTTATGGGAGATAGCTCATTTTTACACGAGAAATGGATCGACAATGGTTATATTAATCAATCCATTCAATTTCATATGACGCATGTTGCCGGAGCGAATCACCTTACAATACATATTCAAACTCATGCATATGAAACGATGTCTCAAGAACTTCAGAATGCTATTAAAAAAGATGTTAGTACTTATTTAAATAAAAAAATATTCTTAAGAATCAAGAAATTGATGATCGCATCCAATATATTATCTCTAGATCAGCATGAATCTAAAATGTTTAATACTTTGAGAATGTCTCTTAAAGGTATATCTATATATGATGTGATGGATGCAATGAACACTGTTACTTTTGAAGATGTTGTATATTTTGCAAATATGCTTAAAAATCTTTCTTATTCAATCCTTATTGCAAAACCAACTAAATTAGCAGAATTTAATTAAAATATATTGGATATTGACTTTTAACAATTCATTGTAAACCAATGAATTGTTTTTTTATAAAAACCAAACGAAATAAATGTTATCTCTTCTAAAATGCATTTTGACATGACAAGTTGAAATTTTTATAATGGCATCTAAAAAAAAGGAGAATGTATGTTAAATCAAGTTGTATTGGTTGGAAGACTTACACAGGATGTTGAAACAAGAGTGTTAGATGATGGTAAGAAAGTTTCTAATATATATTTAGCGGTTCAAAGACCATTTAAAAACATAGATGGTCAATATGACACTGACTTTATTAAATGCAGTGTATGGGAGGGTTTATCAACACTGATTGAGTCATATTGTCAAAAGGGTACCATGGTTGCATTAAAAGGTAGAATTCAATCATATAAAAAAGATGTAAACGACTCAAGTATAACAATGATGGAGGTCATTGCAGAAAGAATAAGTTACATCAAAGATACAAAAGAAGATCAACAAAAAAAAGCAAAAAAAGATTCGTGAATCCATCATTTCTCAACTTTATTTATGCTATAATATAGCGTAAGGAGCGTATATAAATGATTGATTTTAAAGAAGAAGTTACAAAAAGGAAAAATGATTTAATTTCAGACTTGCAACAACTCATACGATTGAAATCTGAGTTAACTTCATTTGACCCTAAAAGAAAAAATGCTCCTTTTGGAGAAGATATTCAAAAGGCATTCGAGTGGTTTTTATCTTTAGCAAAAAAAGATGGATTTGATGTCGTCAATGTTGATGGGTATGGCGGGCATATTCAATTGGGATCACAAGAAACCTTTGTTGGAAGCATTGGACATTTAGATGTTGTACCCGCTGGAAATGGATGGAAATTTGATCCCTATGGGGCTGTCATCCATGATGGAAAGATGTATGGACGCGGAACAAGTGATGACAAAGGTCCAACGATGGCTGTTTATTATGCTATGAAAATACTAAAAGAGCTCAATCTTGATTTAAAACATAGAATTAAACTCATCATTGGTAATGATGAAGAAACTGCATGGCGTGGTGTAGATCGTTACTTTGAAGTCTATCCGGAGGTACCTGTATCAGGTTTTATTCCTGATGCAGATTTCCCACTCATTTATGCTGAAAAAGGTATTTCACGTATTCAAGTAAAAGGTTCATTGGGAAATAGTGACATTATTGAATTTAAAGGTGGATCTAGAGATAACATGGTACCTGATTTTGCAAAAGTCATACTAAAAAATCATAAGCCATATGATGTATTGTTTCATACTTATTTAAAAATGAATATGTATCAAGGTCGTGCATTTATTGAAAATGATACGATTATATGTGAAATCCACGGAAAAAGTGCACATGGATCATTGCCGCATGAAGGTATCAATGCGATTGATTTGTTGATGCAATTTTTAATTGAACAAGAAAAATCTGATTTTTCTAAATTATATGACACATATTTCATTCATGATTTATACGGCAAAAAGCTAGGTATATATCATGATGATGAAGAAATGGGACCAACAACAAATAATATTGGAGTTATGACGATTAATGAAAATGCATATGATATAAGCCTTAATTATCGTTATCCACACGGAATAATATTTGAAGATGTGATTCAAACCTTAAAAATGACATTAACATCATCAACCATTGAAGTTGACCATCACAAAGCTTTACTTTACAATGATCCGAAAAGTCCTCTTATTGAGACGTTGACATCAGTGTATCAAAAATATACAAATGATACTGAAAATCAACCTTTTTCAATAGGTGGTGGAACATTTGCACGTTCTATGCCGAACGTTGTTGCGTTTGGTGCACATTTTCCGAATACACCTACATACATCCACCAACCAAATGAATATATCGATATCGAAGAATTAGTACTTGCTACTGCTATTTATGCAGAAGCTTTGTATAAGTTGGCGACTCAATGAAACAGTATCACGATTTAGTAAAGTATGTTTTTAAACATGGTCATAAAAAAGATGATCGGACACAAACTGGAACAATTTCGTCATTTGGTTACCAAATGCGTTTTGATCTGTCAGAAGGGTTTCCTTTGTTAACAACGAAAAAAGTATTTTATAAAGCGATTATTTATGAACTGCTTTGGTTTATCAAAGGGGACACAAATATAAAGTATTTAGTTGATCATGGTGTAAAAATTTGGAATGAATGGCCATATGAAAACTTTAAAAAACATGAAGACTACCAAGGCGAAAGTTTAGAAGAATTCGTTGAAAAAATCAAAAATGATGAATCATTTGCAAAAAAACATGGCGATCTTGGTCCAGTATATGGTGCACAATGGCGAAATTTCAATGGTGTAGATCAATTAGCAGAAGTGATCAATCTTATCAAACATCAACCAAATTCCAGAAGGATGATTTTATCAGCTTGGAATCCTGCAGAAATACATAATATGGCACTACCACCATGTCATACATTGATTCAATTTTATGTTGCTAATAATAAACTTTCACTTCAGCTGTATCAAAGAAGTGGGGATATTTTCTTAGGAATTCCTTTTAACATTGCATCATATGCATTACTTTTAGAAATGGTCGCACAAGTCACTCAACTCGAAGTTGGAGAATTTGTTCACACGATTGGGGATGCACATATTTACTCAAATCACATGGAACAACTTCAACTACAAATGACAAGAGAAATACGTCCATTACCAAAATTAAAGCTTAATAAAGAAATCACAGAATTAGAAGATTTTGAGTTTGAAGACATTGAAATTGTTGATTATCATCCCCATCCACCAATAAAAGGTGCTGTCGCTGTATGATTACATTGATGTGGGCAATGGATGTCAACAAAGTTATTGGAAATGGACAACGATTACCTTGGTACTATAAAGAAGATATGCACTATTTTAAAACACATGCATATCATAAAAAAGCGCTTATGGGATATCAAACATATGTGTCCATGTTAAAGTATTTTCCTTCAGGAAAACTACCTTTTAGTGACATATATATTGCTTCAAGAAATCAGACAGAAATAAAAAATGCTACCGTCATCAATGATGTCAAAAAATTTCTAGACAATTGTGATGAAGACATCATAGTCATTGGTGGTGCTCAAATTTATAAAATCGCATTTGATTATGCTGAAGCACTTAGAATCACCTATGTTTTAAAACCCCATTTTGGAGATACTTATTTTCCTAAATACTCACTGAAAGCATTTAAGCTTGTTGAGTATGAAACATATCCAGAACTAATTTTTACCCATTATGAAAGGATTAAAAAATGATTACTGCAATTTTTTTAATCTCAATATTCACAACAGCATTGACATTAAGTTCGATATGGCCTGGACTTATTCCAGTTTGGATTGTATTTGCACAATTATTTGGTGTTGTGGTGGTGTTATTGTTTTTTGGTCTAATGGTGCCATTTTATAAAAGGACCGATTCTAATAATCGTTTTTTTGGATATTTAACTAGAAATTTATCATTTACTCTCAATCACTTTATTTTAAGATTAAAGGTTATTCCTAAGGGGTTAGAAAATATCCCTAAAGATGGAAAAGTAGTATTTTTTGCAAATCATAAATCATATACAGATCCATTTGTTGTTTTGCAAATGGTTCAAAGAAATGTAGCGTACGCAGTGAAAAAAGGTGTATATAAGCTACCTTTGATTGGATTATGGTTACAAGCGATGCATTGTTTTATGGTAGACCGTGATAATAATCGTGATACGGTAAGAAGATTAATGCAGGCAATAAAAACAGTTGAAAAAGGTCAATCTATGCTTATTTTTCCTGAAGGTGGTACTAAAGATCGAGATAATGATCTTATTGAAAATATGAAACATGGTGCATTTAAAGTTGCAATAAAATCTAAAGCAACAATTATACCTATTCGTATTGTCGGCAATGCGAAAATTAGACAAAGAGTCCCATTTTATCATACGGATAGGGAAGTCATTTTCTTAAATCCAATTCCTTATGAATCATATAAAGAAATGACGACTCAAGAAATATCACAAATCGTTCTTCAAAATATTAATGAAGCTTCTTAAAAAAAGTGACCTTATTGGTCACTTTTTACTTTTTTCATAGATTTAAATGTAAAGACATCTTCCTTCAACTCAAATTCTATTAAATCATCATGCATGATGATTGTATCTGCAAAACTAATATCTTTTTCACCTGCAAGTATTAAAAGTGCTTTAAGAACATGTGCATGACATACAATAAGTCCCGTTGAATCATTTAAGTATTGTTTAATCTTAGAAAGTCCTTTTTTGACTCGTATTAATAAATGTTGATCATTTTCGTAACCCTCTAACGATTTTTCACCTCGTACAACAGGTTTACTTTCTGTAACAGGTAATAAATCTAGAGAAGAAAAGTCTCTTTCAATGAAATGTTGAATTAATGTAATTGGTTTCTCATATTTTAAATATTTTGCGGCAATCATTGCTGTTTGATGCGCTCTAATTAAAGGAGAAGCGAACATGATATCCACAGAAATGTCTAACTTTGAAAAAATTTCATGTGCATGAGTAACACCATACTTTGATAGCGGTAAATCAATCCTACCTTGTATCTTTTTTTCTTCATTAAGTTGTGTTAATGAATGTCTAATTGCATAAAGTTTCATCTTTTTTCACCGGGGATATTATAACATATCTCATTTAGTATGATACAATGAAGGCGGTGATAATATGACAATGATAGAGATTATTGAAGCAAAGAAACAAGGAAAACCATTAAGTGAAGAGATGATTCGCTTTTTTATTCAAGGGTATACAAAAGGCGATATTCCGGATTATCAGGCAAGTGCTTTACTTATGGCGATTTACTTTCAAGGGATGACAGATGAAGAATCTACCTTTTTAGCATTAGCAATGAGAGATTCAGGGGACGTGTTAGATCTTTCAGATATTGACGGTATTAAAGTAGATAAGCATTCAACCGGTGGTGTTGGTGATAAAATTTCATTTATCGTTGGACCTATGGTTGCACATTTTGGTTTGAAACTTGCAAAAATGAGTGGCAGAGGGCTTGGCCATACTGGTGGCACGATTGATAAACTAGAAAGCATTAAAGGCTTGAAAATCGAACAAACTGAAGATGAGTTTAAAAAGCAAGTTAAAGATCATCATTTATCGATTATTGGCCAATCTGGTGTGATCGCGCCTGCAGATAAAAAATTGTATGCATTAAGAGACGTGACAGCAACCGTCAATAGTATGCCCTTAATTGCATCATCCATTATGAGTAAAAAATTGGCATCAGGTGCTGATATTATTGTTTTAGATGTTAAAGTTGGTGATGGTGCATTCATGAAGACAACCGAAGAAGCACAAACACTAGCACGATTAATGGTTGAGATTGGTAAACTCGCCAACAAAAAAATGATAGCAGTACTGACAAATATGGATGAACCGCTTGGACACTTTGTTGGTAACGCACATGAAATTCACGAAGCGGTGCAAACACTACTTGGTAAAGGCCCAGAAGATATCAATCATATTGCCTCAACGCTTGTTGCACATTTATTAATTCAATCTAATGTATATCAAGATTTTGATATTGCGTATGATGCATGCAGACATGCACTCTCAAAAGGACTTGCATTTCCATATTTCAAACGGATGGTTGAAGATCAAGAAGGTGACAGTGATATGTTACTTGATATGCCAAAATATTTTGCTACTGATAACGTTCAGATAAAAGCAAAAAAGTCTGGATACATTCATCAAATTGAAGCATTGAAAGTTGGACAAGCGGCAATGTTACTTGGCGCAGGGAGACAGAAAAAAGAAGATCATATAGATTATTATGTAGGTATAGAACTTCATAAAAAAGTTGGGGATTTTGTAGATGAAGGTGACGATTTGTTGACCATATATCATCATCAAAAAGGCCTCAATGAAGCAATGAAGTTGTTAGAAGAAGCATATCATTTATCTAGTGATGTTAAAGAAGTTCAATATATAATTGATACAGTCCAATAAAAAAAACCACTCAAATAAAGAGTGGTTTTTTCTTATTTACTATTTAGCAGCTTTAGTAGTTTTTGGTGTTTCTTTTGACGATTGAGCAATTTCTGTTGCTGATAAAATGAGTGATGATAAGTCAGCGATGTTGGATGGGATTACAATTTTAGTTGATTGGCCATCCGCAACTTTTGCGAGTGCTTCAAATGCTTTAATTTGGATGACTGCTTGATCAGCTTTAGCATCTTTAATCAACTTGATACCTAAACCTTCAGCTTCTTTGAGTTTAAAGATTGCTTCCGCTTCCCCTTCAGCAGCAAGAATTCGCTCTTGTTTTGCGGCATTTGCACGTAATACAACAGATTCAGCTTCCCCTTCAGCACGTAAGATTGCAGCTCGTTTATCACCTTCAGCGTTTAGAATTGCTTCACGTTTTTCACGTTCAGCACGTAATTGTTTCTCTAATGCTTCACGAATATCTTTAGGTGGAATAATGTTTTTAACTTCAACACGATTGACTTTGATGCCCCATGGATCTGTGGCTTCGTCCAAAATTGCACGCATTTTAGTGTTGATGAGATCACGAGATGTTAATGTTTGATCTAAATCAAGATCACCAATAATGTTACGCAATGTTGTTGCAGATAAATTTTCAATTGCTGCAAGTGGATTATTAACGCCATATGCAAATAATTTAGGATCTGTGACTTGGAAGAAGACAACAGCATCGATTTGCATCGTTAAGTTATCTTTGGTAATAACTGGTTGAGGGGCAAAGTCTCTAATTTGCTCTTTCATAGATACTTGAGAAACCACGCGATCTACGAATGGAATCAAAAAGTGAATGCCTACATCCCAAGTAGTAAGATAACCACCTAGTCTTTCGACAACATACATATTTGTTTGAGATACAAGTCTAAAACTTGAGACTAACAAAATTAGCACGATGACGACAAATATAATAATTGCTGGTACTAACATAATTTCTTTCTCCTTTTTTATTTTTTATATTTCTATTAATTCAACAATAAGTTTTACGCCTTCAATTTCTAAAATTCTCACTTCGCTACCAACTGGAATCGTAGAAGACGCAATCGCAGACCAAACTTGACCTCTTACTTTCACTGAACCTACAGTATTTGGTGTGATCGCTTCACTAACAACAGCTGTTTTTCCAATCATGGTATAAACATTTGTTTTAATTTGATTTTTTTTGAAATATTTAAGCATATAAGGTCTAGTAAATGCGATTAAAATAATGGTTACAATTAAAAAGACACTTACTTGTAGCCATAATGGTGCCCCAATTAAAGCTAAGATAAAAGCCGGAATAGATCCAACCGCAAACCAAATAGCTACGAAATCTACTGTCGCTGCTTCAAAGATAACAGCTAATAGAAATAGACCTAACCAAAACCATATTAACACTTCCATCATTTTAATTGACCTCCTTTAAGATCGATCACAAGAAGTTGCTCTTTGTTATCCCAAATTGCAGGATACTTAATAGACTCTTCTGATAAGTTTAATCCAGATAACGCCATGATTTCTTCCATGAAAGCTTTGTTGGTAATTCGTGCATATGATGAACGAATCGTAATCTTATATTTTTTGTTGTCTGGAATTGCATGACTCATTGCTTCAGCTTTAGAAAGCGGTTTGATTGCAATTTTCTGTGTATTAGTATCAACGCCTAACATAACATTAAAAGCATGTTCAAAGTATGTTGATGCTTGCTTATTTAATGTAATATTTCCAGATGCTAAAGTAACAATGACTTCTTTAGGTTTTTCATTAAACCACTGAAAACTCATAAAATAACTCCTTTCATATTTTTATTATAGCATAAATTATTTAAAATTACAATAAATTATTTTAGACATATGAATGAGCGATTTTTTTGAAATTAGTTATTTAGCGTGTTAAAATTAAGACACACTACGGGGAGCGTAAGCTGAGAGGAAATCATTTCGACTCGTATACCTGACTGGATAATGCCAGCATGGGATAGTGTAACAATCAATGTTACTTTATTTCTATGTTGCCATAGAAATTTTTTTATTTAAAGGAGGCAATTTATGAAAAAAGTCAGTGTAAGATCTTTAGTTTTGACTGCAGGACTCATTAGTATTGCAGTTGTGATTGATGTGATTGGTTCTGCCATTCCATTACTCAATTTAAGTATGCCGTTTGGCGGTAAATTTTTTGGTATATCCATTATTCCACTTGTATTTGTTGGAATCTTATTTGGATATAAGCATGGTTTGATCGCTGGATTTATATATGCAATGTATAATTTTTCAGCAGACTATATCGTATACCTTGATGCATTAAGAGTGACATTAGAATCATGGACTGGAGATGTATGGGGTTTTGATAAAGTTTTATTATTAATCCTTTTAGATTATGTCATACCGTTTACAGTGATTGGATTATCAAGTATGTTTTATAGTAAAGTCAAAACATTTAAAAATGTTACATTAGGATTTGGTATGGTTGTCTTATTAAGATTATTATCTGCTTCACTTTCTGGCGTTATTTTATGGTCAAGTTCTATTGCCTATGCAGTGAGTGAAGTAGAAAGTGGAAATGCAGATCCTAATATTGCAACAAACATTTTTGAAATATTTAATGGCAATGTATTTGCATATAGTCTAGGTTATAATGCAATTTATTTAATTACAACCTTCATCGTGTCAGTCATTATTATGTATCCTATTTATCATCGGGTGATTCAAAACTTATCATTTGATCGATCAATTTGAGATAATCTAATCTTGGTAATAATCCAAAAGGTATTTCATATCCTTTTTGGACAAATGCTTCATATGGAATTGATTTACGCGTTATTTCTTCATCAAAGTAAGGTTTTAGACTTAAATAAGGCATCAAAAAGTACTTTTGGTGCCTTTTAAAATGCACAATTAGAAATGCAATACCACCTTGATCATGAACATCTTTAAGATGATGTTGTTGATGTTTATGGATATTGGCAAGAGGTAAAGAGGTTTTTTGGTTGGTTTCTTTACAATCAAAATCAAGATAATACCCTTTATAAATGCCGTTATAATCTGTTGTAGAAGGTGTTTTATAATACGCTTCAACAATTTTTGCTTTATTTCTAGATGGATAACTCACCTTCACGACTTGAACAGGCGTAGGTTTTTTGTGTATGACAGCAATCTTTTTATCTAAATAATATGCGTTTGTGAGATTAATATCTGACTCAAGCGTCATACCTAATTTAGAAGTTGAGACTACTTTTTCAAATGTTTTTTTCTTGTTTGGATAATTCATATGCCACCTAATTTAATTGTATCATGGGAAGATGCAATTCTAAGAAAAAAATAAAAGTATGATATAATTAAGTAAAATCACGTTACAAGGAAGTTTTATGAATAATATTCGTTTTTTCGCTTTAGGAGGATTAAGTGAAAATGGCAAAAACATGTACGTTTTTGACATTGCTGGTAACTATTATATTTTAGATGCTGGTATTAAATATCCAACACAAGAATTATTTGGCGTTGATGAAATTATTCCTGATTATAGAATGCTCATTCGCGTTCAACATAAAATCAAGGGTATTTTCTTATCCCATGCGCATGAAGATCATATCGGTGCGTTACCGCATATTTTAAAAGATCTAAATGTCCCTGTATATGCAACCAAATTCACAATGCAAGTATTAAAAGATCGCTTACTTGAAGAGAATTTCGATATTTCATCTTTGACGCTCAATGTCATCCATCAACATTCTATCGTTAAGTTTGACCATGTGCGATTTACTTTTTTTAACACGACTCATAATATACCTGAATCCATTGGTATCGCCATTCACACAACTAAAGGTGTGATTGTTTATACTAGTGATTTCACATTTGAACAGAGTGGTGATCCAAGATATCAAACTGATTTTAAAAAGATTAACGAAATTGCCGAGAAAAATGTTCTTGCAGTACTCATCGAATCTATTGGATCAACAACACACCTTGTTGGTGGTATGAGTTTAAATCTTGCACAGCATTTATCAAGTATCTTTACTAATGCGAACGGACGTATTATTGTCAGTATTTTTTCTTCAGATTTACATAAAATTCAAAAAGTAGTTGATATTTGTTTAGCTCATAATAAACGTATTGCTATTATTGGTAGGCGTGCTCAGCGTATCGTTGATATCGCCATTTCTGAAGGGTATTTAAATATTCCAGAAAAGAATTTAATTAATTTAAAATTCATCGATGATAAACATAAAAACGATGATAAAGATATTGTGGCGATTGTTACCGGTAGTCGACATGAACCTTTTTATATGTTACAACGTATGTGTAAAAAACAAGATCGATTAATGCATATTGATGAAAATGATACGATTGTCTTATTGACTGCGCCAGTCCCGGGTACTGAAAAAATGGCAGCTCGAACATTAGATATACTATACAGAAGTGATGCGAAAATCTCAGTCATAGACAAAAAAATGCTTTCTTATAATCATGCATCACATGAAGAAATTAAAATGATGATTTCTTTGCTCAAGCCAAAATATATTATTCCAACTATTGGAGAATACAGACATCAATATGCGCTTAGGGAGCTCGCGAAATCACTCAACTATGAAGAAGATCATATTTTATTATTAGAGAATGGTGATGTTGTCAATTTTAAAGAAGATGAAATGTATGTTGGATATCGAGATATTAAGGTTGGAGAAATTTTAATTGATGGTACATCGATTGGTGATGTCAATGACTTTGTAATGAAAGATAGAGAATTATTGTCAGAAGATGGTGTTCTATTGCTTGTTGCACACATTGATCCTAAGAAGAAAGTCATTATCGGTGATGTTGAAATCGTTACTAAAGGATTTGTATATATCCAATCTTCAGAAACACTGTTAGAGGAGATTAAAACGCTATTTTACGAGACAGCGGCACCGTTTTTGAAATCTAAATATATTTCTTGGAATGAATTTAAACGTGATATGCGAAATGAAGTTTCAAGATTTGTCTATCAAAAAACAAAAAGAAATCCAATTACCATCCCAGTATTAATTTCTATTGAACAATAAAGACACTGATGTGTCTTTTTTTTAGTTTACTTGTTTATTAAGGGTTTTTAAGGTATAATTATCTTTAAGAAAAGACTTCAAAAAGGTGATGAAAATGAATTTAAAAAATTATGTTGCAAATGTACCTGATTTTCCTAAAAAAGGTATTTTATTTAGAGATATTACCCCATTACTTCAGGATGGAGAAGCTTTTCATTATGCGATTAAACAAATGTCCACATTTGCAAAAGATCTTCAAGCAGATGTCATTTGTGGTCCTGAAGCAAGAGGTTTTATTTTTGGTACACCAGTAGCATATGATTTAAATATTGGTTTTGTTCCAATTAGAAAACCTGGCAAATTGCCTCGAAAAGCCATCACCTATGCATATGATTTAGAATACGGATCAAATTCTTTAAGTATGCATGAAGACGCGATTAAAAGTGGTCAACGTATTGTTATTGTTGATGATCTACTTGCAACTGGAGGTACTATTGAGGCAACTATTAAACTCATTGAATCAAAAGGTGCAGTTGTCGCTGGCATCGTTTGTGTTATTGAATTAGATGAATTAAAAGGAAGAGAAAAAATTAGTAACTATCCGTTATTATCACTTATGCATTACTAAAGAGGAACTATGGATTCATTATTCTTAAGATTGAAAGAATCTTTTGATAATTATATAAAAAATGCAGAAAGTATCGCTCGTATTGAAAAAGCGTATTTTATCGCGAAAAAATTTCATGATGGTCAGTTAAGACGATCAGGTGAGCCTTATATTACCCATCCAATTGAGGTGGGCATTATTTTAGCTGATCTTCATGCGGGTCCCCAAACACTCATTGCAGCCTTGCTGCATGATGTCGTTGAAGATACTTCATACACATTAGCAGAGGTTGAAAAAGAATTTGATAAAGATGTAAGAGAGCTTGTAGATGGTGTTACAAAACTATCTAAAATAAACTTTCAATCTGTAGTGACGCAAGCAGAAAATATTCAAAAAATGTTGCTTGCAATGGCAAAAGATATTCGTGTTGTACTTATTAAGATTGCTGACAGGCTACATAATGTACGTACTTTAGACTCGATGCCTTCTGAAAAACAAGTGAATATTGCGAGAGAAACTTTAGAAATTTACGCACCCATTGCACATCGACTCGGGATCTTCAAAATCAAAGCAGAATTAGAGGATATTGCATTAAGATATACCGATCAAACGATGTATTATCGAGTTGCAAATTTGATAAAGTCAAAAAAAGATGAACGTGAGCAATCCATTGATTCAATCATTACTCAAATACAATCTCTCATGACATCAAATCAATTACTTGATTATTCGATTAAAGGAAGAATAAAAAATATTTTTTCTATTTACAAAAAAATGGTACGCGATCAACGTGAATTTGAAGATATTTATGATTTACTTGCAATTCGTATCATTGTTCCTAAAATCGAATCCTGTTATCAAGTTTTAGGTCTTATTCATGCGAATTATACACCTATCCCACGAAGATTTAAGGATTATATATCCGTTCCCAAACCAAATATGTATCAATCACTTCATACCACATTACTTGCTGAAGATGGCACCTTATTTGAGGTCCAAATTCGAACAAAAGAAATGGATGATATTGCTGAATATGGTGTTGCAGCTCATTGGGCATATAAAGAAAACAAAGCTTATTCTAAAGATAAGGAGCAATTTGAAATTGCTCAAAAACTTAAATGGTATGGTGAACTATTAAAAATATCTTCTGATGAAGAAGAATCTGAAGATGCTGAAGATTTTGTTAATACTGTTAAAGGTGATATTTTAGAAGCGAATGTTTATGTATTTACGCCCAAGGGAGAAGTCATCGAATTACCAAAGGGTGCAACTCCAATTGATTTTGCCTATCGCATTCACACAGATGTAGGCCATAAAATGGTTGGTGCTACAGTAAACAATAGAATTGTTACCCTTGACTATGCTTTGAAAACAGGGGACATCGTTAGTGTAAAAACGAATAAGAATTCATCTGGTCCAAGTGATGCATGGTTAAAAATTGTTAAATCTTCTCATGCAAAACATAAAATCAAGTCTTTTTTAAATAAAGAACATAGAGAAGATTTGATTGAATTGGGTAAGCAAATGCTAGATCGTGAATTAGTAAGTCAAAAAATTACTGAGTCCATCGATGATGCGTTTTCAAAAAAATATTTTGAAAAAAATCTTGTACAAAACGTTGAAGATCTTTATCTCGAAATTGGAAAAGGCCTTGTTAGTGTTAAAACAGTTGCTGCAAAACTAATGGGTGTAGCGCCTGATAAAGAAGTATACTTACAACGTCAAATGGAAAAAGCATCTAAGCAATTAATTACCCATAGTGAAACAGGAATTGCTGTTGAAGGCTTGAGAAAACCGCAAATTAAACTTGCAAATTGTTGTTCACCAGTACCTGGAGATGATGTCATTGGATTTGTTTCTAAAACAAGTGGTATTGTCACCCACGCTAATTTTTGTCCTAACATAGAATCTCTTGACAAAAAAAGATTGATTCCTGTTGAATGGGCAACTAAAATCTCTAGAAAATATCCTGTGTGGATTAATATTACAAGTTTACAAAGACATGATTTGTTAGGATCCATCGTTCAAACAATTAACGCTCAATCAGTATCGATTGTAGAAGTCAAAGTGAACCAAAATCAAGCATTAGACTCACAATACCTTGTACGTATTATGGTGAACAATTTAGAAGATATCCAAAATATCTTAGTAAATTTGAAGAAAATTAAAGAAATTCTCAACGTTGAAAGAGCGATTGTATGAAATGTGTGATTCAAAGAGTCAAAAAGGCATCAGTACAAGTAAAGAATACTTTCATAGGAACGATTGATGCAGGATACTTAGTGTATGTTGGTTTTCACAAAGATGATCAATTGCAACACATTGCTCAATATGTTGAAAAGATGATGAAATTGCGTTTGTTTGAAGATGATTTAGGGAAAATGAATATCCCAATTGATCCTACAAAACATCAAATAATGCTCATCTCTCAATTTACTCTTTATGGAGATACTAAAGGGACAAATCGTCCATCATTTAGTATGTCAATGCCATTTGAACAAGCGAAAAAGTATTATGAAAATATGATTGAAGAATGCAACAAATATATTAAAACAATACCAGGACAATTTGGTGAACACATGCAAATTACCTCTGAAAATGATGGTCCTGTAACATTGATTTTAGAATTTTAAGGAGTGCACATGCAAAAAGTCAAAGGGACCTATGATGTCCTTCCAAACGAGTCACATAAATGGTTGTTTTTAGAAAAGCATATTCATATGATGATGAAAAAACATCAAGTCGACTATGTGAGAACGCCGGTTTTTGAATATTTTGATGTCTTTCATCGACAAACTGAAGCCTCTGATATGGTAACGAAAGAAACATATGATTTTGAAGACCGAAGTGGACGTAAAATGACTTTAAGACCTGAAGGTACTGCAGGTGTGATTAGAAGTATTGTTGAAAATAAGCTTATCACACCAAATCAAATATTGAAAACATACTACTTAGGCGCTAATTACCGATACGAAAGACCTCAAAAAGGTCGTTATCGTGAATTTTATCAGACAGGTGTAGAATTCATAGGTGAAAAAAATGCGCTTCTTGATGCAGAAATCATACAAATAGCATATGAAATTGTTCATACGTTAGGTATTCAGGAAGTAGTTGTGAAATTGAATCATTTGGGTAATACTGACACAAGATTGAAGTATCAAAACGCTTTAAAGTCTTTTCTAGTACCATTAAAAGATCAACTATCTGAGGATTCAAAAATGCGACTAGAGTCAAATCCTTTGAGAATTCTTGATTCGAAAGTATCTTCTGATCAAGCAATACTCATAAATGCACCTGTACTCAAAGAATTTTTAACGGATACGGATCAAGCATATTTTAAATCAGTGATAAAAATACTAGAACAATATCATATTCCTTATGAAATAGATGAAAAGCTTGTTAGAGGATTAGATTATTATTCCCATGTTGTTTTTGAAATTCAAGCAAATATTGATGGCTTTGGATCACAAAATGCATTAGGTGGGGGAGGCCGTTATGATGATTTAGTTGCCGAATTAGGTGGACCCAATGTGAGTGGTATCGGTTTTGCATTAGGTTTAGAAAGACTCATCATTGCTGCAGAATTACAAGGTATCTCATTCGAAGAAGATGAATTACATCATGTCGCTGTGCTTCATATGGATCACGAATCCAAAAATCAAGCATATCATATTTATAAAAAGCTTTTAAATGAAGGCATTCATGTAACATTTGATTTTTCTAATAAAGCTTTTAAAACTCAATTGAAGCATGCACTTTTTCATCAGTATGCGTATGCCATTATTATTGGTAAAGATGAAATTGATACAAATACAGTGCAAATAAAAAATTTAGTTACACAAACTCAAGAAGTAGTAAGCATGAAAGACATTATGACTTACTTAAACAAATAATAAGGATAATTATGAAAATCACACACGTGAATAACCAATTGAATATGAATCACATACATCAAACGGTAACATTAAGAGGATGGGTTTCGAAGTCACGCCGTATGGGTGGCATGATTTTTATTGATTTAAGAGATCGATTTGGTATAACACAATTGACCATTGATCAGCAATCTAAAGTTTATGACATAGCCCTCACATTAAGACAAGAATACGTGATTTCAGTCAAAGGAAAAGTTGTAGAAAGACAATCTAAGAATCCTGCGCTAGCGACGGGTGATATAGAAGTTAAAATTGATGAATTAATCATCATAAATTCAAGTGAAACACCACCAATTCAAGTGTTAGATGACACAGATTATTGGATGAAACGCAAACTTAGAAAAAGCATCGAAACTGCTTTTTCCATGATTACTGCTAAATTTGGAAAAGTCATTAAGGCTACTTCCATTAATGGATTTCTCACCAAGTTGAAGCTTTTTATTGCAGCCTATTCTATTGACTGCTTTTTTAAGCTTCCTATCGCTAAACAACAGTTGATTTTTAGCTATGCTAACTAGCAATTTGGGTTATAGTATGATTTATCAAGGGG
>JALQTF010000049.1 GCA_023264085.1 Acholeplasmataceae bacterium | reverse complement strand
CATTTTACCGAATGCATTAGGAACGATTGTGACACGTGTCGTCTTAGCAATCCCATCGGTTATTTTCTTAGAAGTAAACTTATCCTTCTTAGGTTTTGGTATTGGTAATGGTCAAACATTAACATTAGGACCAATTGAACTTACAGGGACATCGATTGGTGTCATATTAAACGATGGTCAACAACAAATTTTTGCAGGCAATTTATGGTTAGTTATTTTCCCTGCACTCATCGTCGCAATATTGATGATTACTTTTAACATGTTTGGTAATGCCCTCCGTGATGCACTCAATCCACAGTTAAGAGGTAGCGAATAATGAAAAAAGAAAAAGTACTAGAAGTAAATAATTTAAAAATTTCATTCCGCACACCAAATGGTTTAGTACGTGCCGTTAGAGAAATATCTTTTGATTTATACAAAGGCGAAACACTTGCAATTGTAGGTGAGTCTGGATCTGGTAAATCTGTAACAAACCGTGCAATCATGGGTATTTTAGCAGGTAATGGTATTATTGACGATGGCTCTATTTTATATCGTGAACAAGATTTAGCGAAGCTTTCTGAAGCGAACTTTCATGCGATTCGTGGTAATAAAATTGGAATGATTTTCCAAGACCCTTTATCAAGTTTAAATCCTACGATGAAAATTGGAAAACAAATTACTGAAGCGATGCTTATCAATGGTGACCGTATTAAAAACAAAATGGTTGATATGTATCACACAGAATACTATGAATATTTAAACAAGAAAAAAGAATTGGATTTAGCACGTAAAAATGCGAAAACTAGAATCTTTGAAATTCAACTGGATGATACAATTTCTAAGCAGGATAAAAAGACGCAAATCGCATCAATTAAAACAGAATTAAAAGTAAAACTTTCAGAGATAAAAGCTGAGATTCCTTCATTTAAGAAGAAATACATTGAGAAAAAGGAAGAAGCGAAAACAATTGTTAAAGCGGATGTTGCTCAAATTAAAGCTGATGAAAAAGTTGAATTACAATCATTAAAATCAAATCTTGCTGAACAAAAGAAATTATTAGAAACATTTACTAAAGACTCTGAAGATTATTCAAATCAATTAAAAAATGTGAACAAAGTCAAAGAAGACATTCGTAACAATCGCGAAAACTTTAAAAGAAAACTTCATGTGACAAAAAAAGAAGCTTATGAACGTGCGATTGAAATTATGAATGAAGTTGGTATTCCAGAACCGGAAAAAAGATTTAATCAATATCCATTTCAATTTTCTGGTGGGATGAGACAACGTGTGGTGATTGCAATTGCACTCATGGCTGATCCAGAAGTATTGATATGTGATGAACCAACAACTGCTCTTGATGTAACGATTCAAGGGCAAATTCTAAATCTTATTAAAAATTTGAAAAAGCAAAGAGATCTCTCTGTTATTTTCATTACGCATGATTTAGGTGTTGTTGCAAACGTTGCCGACCGTGTAGCTGTCATGTATGCAGGTAAAATCGTAGAATATGGTACATCAGAAGATATTTTCTATAATCCTAAACATCCATATACATGGGCGTTATTATCAAGTGTGCCTGATTTAGATACAAAAGAAAAATTATTATCAATTCCAGGGACACCTCCGGATATGTTATATCCACCTAAAGGAGATGCGTTCGCAGATAGAAATCAATTTGCACTTAAAATAGATTTTGAAGAACAACCGCCGTTCTTTAAAATTTCAGACAATCATTATGCAGCAACATGGTTACTACATGAAGATGCACCAAAAGTTGACATGCCGGTGATTGTAAAAGACCGTATTGAAAAATATAAAGCGCAAGAAAAAGCGTTTCAACAAAGTAAAGGAGCGCAAGCATAATGGCAGATAATAGAGAAACAATTTTACGTGTTGAAGGGCTAAAACAGTACTTTAAATCTGGTTTTGGTAAAAATAAAATCGTTGTTAAAGCAGTTGATGACGTATCTTTTGAAATTAAAAAAGGTGAAGTTTTTTCACTTGTTGGTGAATCTGGATGTGGTAAAACCACAACAGGAAGAACCATTATCAAACTTTATAAGTCTAGTGGTGGTGAAGTCTTTTTTCATGATACAAGAGTTTTAAGTGATGTTAAAGCAGCTAAAAAGACGTATAAAGAAAATGTACAAGTCTTAAAGCAAGAACTTGAATTAGGCAATCTTACTCAAGAAGCATATAATGAAAAACTATTACTCGAAAAACAAACCTTAAAAAAGGCAAAAAGAGATAATAATTTTGAAAATATCATTGATGAAAATGGTAAAAAAGCGATTAAAGATATTGAAAGTTTTCAAGAATATCAAGATATTATTCAAAAATATGCTCAAAGAATCGAAGATGCGAATGCAAGAATTACTTCTTTAACGGACACATTATCATCACTAGATAATAAAGATAGTGATCAAAAAGAGGTATTTAAAGAAACACAAAGCGCTTTAAAAGAAGCCAAAAAAGAACTGGCATTAAGTAAATTACGTCAAAAACAAGATGTTCAAAATCTTAAATATCAACTGATTCATAAGAATAAACTTTTAATGCGTAAAATGCAAATGATTTTCCAAGATCCTATTGCTTCACTCAATCCTCGTATGACCGTCAAAGAAATTATTGCAGAAGGTTTACGCATTAATGGATTTAAAAATGAAGAGCTTATTGATCAACGTGTAAAAGAAGCCTTAGAAACTGTTGGTCTCGTTGCTGAGCACGCGAGTCGTTATCCACATGAATTTAGTGGTGGTCAACGTCAACGTATCGGTATTGCAAGATCACTTGTTGTAGAACCATCATTTATTATTGCGGATGAACCGATTTCGGCACTTGATGTATCGATTCGTGCACATATTATCAACTTATTGAATGAGTTAAGAGAAAACAAAGGTATCACAATATTATTTATTGCGCATGATTTATCTGTTGTTAAGTATTTTTCTGACCGTTTAGCAGTGATGTATTTTGGAAAAATTGTTGAAATTGGTGATAAAGAAAAAATCTTCAGTCATCCAATGCATCCGTATACACTTTCATTGCTTGATTCAATTCCGCTTCCAGATCCACTTTATGAACAACGTCGTCAAGCTTCTAAAAGATATAATCCTCTTGCGGCTCATGATTATTCAAAAGAGCAACCGACATTAAGAGAAATTGAACCAGACCATTTTGTATTGTGTAATACAGAAGAATTTGAAAAATATAAAAAATTATTAAAATAATGAAAATTATTAGATTATTGACGATTTTCATACTTGAAATTGTCCTAGCACTACTCATTATCTTTTTTAGAGGCTTACCTTTTAGCATGGCGAATCTTTCAGACCATTTCTTTGTTGTAGGTGTCATTATAGGTATGCCTTCTATTGTCGCAATCTCTCAAGCATTTAGACTTTTTTATGGATTTAGGTATGCATTTAGAGTACTTATTACACCTAGTTATAGAAAACTCTATCCTTCATTTAAAGATTTTGAAGAAACCAAAACAGGTGGTGAACCTAATCATACGTTCTTTGGAGAAGTCTTGATTGCGAGTTTAAGTGTCATCATCATTGCTGGTATTCTTTCAGAGGTTGTTATGAATGGACGATAAAAAAGTGTTTTCACCATTTTTAAAATATTATATTTTATACATTTTATTAATTATAGCTACCGTAAGTGTAGCTATTTTATCTTATGTATTCATTCAATCACAATGGGTGTATCTTATAATATTTTCTTTGATGTTCTTGTTACTCATATTAAGTTATCGATTTAAAAAGAAACTATATTTAATTATTCATCAAAACTACATCGACCAAATTAGAAAGGATGTCATCGATCCCATTGATTTAAAATCATCAGTGACAATGGTTGATATTCAAAAAAAATTAAATAAACAAGGATATCAACTACATTATACTGATCAAACATTTGTTGTTCTAATAAAAATTGAAAAAGATCAACAAATTAGGAAAATTTTTCAGCATCATATATTATATGTAGCAGTGATTCATTTTGATGCAAATAATGCATACTATCAAGAAAAAGTAGATGCATTAATTAACGACATCCAATTTAAATCTCAAACAGAAGATAAAAAAAGGATCGATCGTCTACTCATTTCTCAATATAAAGAAATTCATACATTTGATGAAAAAGAAAAAGAAAGCATTAACGAAATCATCTTTATTAAAACCGATAAACATATTGTTTCAACCATTAATATAGGCATTGTTGAAAACCCTAAAATTGCATTGATGTTGGCATCTAAATCCTATCGACCATCGTCTTATTATGAACTACATTTAAATAGTATTTATGAATCGTTAAAATAAAAAAACACCTAAGCGGTGTTTTTTTAATCGAGTCTTCTTAATCTTAAATGGAATATACTCAGTATTAAAATGATACCTATGGATGCTAAAACGGAATATATACGATATGTTTGAAAGTTTGTAAGCACATGATACATGAGTAGCAATAACGAAAGAATGATTAAAGGTAACAATAATAATGATAAAAAACGATGCAAAGATGTCATTTGAGAAGGTTTAGAAGGCATATTTTTTCTTTTAAACCAAGCATAACTTACTAAAAACCCAATGAGTGAGGCACTAAAGAAAATCATACTCATAAACATTTCAAGTGATTGTAAAACGTCATAACGTATAGTCAATAAATTAATAGATAAGAAACTTGCAACGACTAACAAAAACCAAAAAATAGGAATCGCTAATGGAAATAAGAAATAATCATATTTTTTTGGTGTCTCTTCAACCTGTTGCATGTGATTGGCTGTGTAGTATAAACGCGCTGTCCATAGTGTTAAAAAAAGTAAAATGAGAGGTGAATTAATACCTTGAAGTAACCCAGTAACATAAGATAAGGTCGTATAATTCACATTAGAGAAATCTAAAATAAGTGCAGGGTTTCCTCTCAGTATTTTATCTCTAATAATGATGAGTGTTTCATCAATCAATAAATACGATTGTAAATAGACACTAATAAAATAAATTATATGTAACATTAACATCGTTAATAACACATATCGGTATATGGATACAACAAATTGAACATCGTTATGTTTTTGGAAATATTTAATATAAATATAACCACTTATCATAAAAAATAAATGAATCCATAACATGACATCGGATAAATAAAGTGTATCAGGTCGAGTGACCATGATATTGACATAGATTAAATTTAATAAAAATAATACGAAATAGGTGAGTATTGAGTATTCTAGTAAAATAAGTTTTGATTTTGATTTATCGATCATAATTATCCTTAAATAAACATTTCATTAACATCATACCATACTTATACATAGATGTCATTTCACAGTCTAGTATTAGCATAAAAGTTTAAAAAAAGGCCATTTTATAATATAATTAATGAGAATAAAAGGAGGCTATCATGGCAGAATTAGTGATCAATAATTTACAAGTCAATGTGGAAGATAAAAACATATTAAAAGGTGTAGATTTAACTGTACAATCTGGTGAGATCCATGCGATTATGGGTCCAAATGGTACTGGGAAATCCACACTTGCAAGCGCACTCATGGGAAATCCTAAATACGAAGTAACAGAAGGTAATGTAACATTAGATGGTGAAGATGTTCTTGAGATGGAAGTTGATGAACGCGCACGTGCTGGTTTATTTTTAGCGATGCAATATCCTGCTGAAGTACCAGGTGTAACCAATAGTGATTTTATGAGACAAGCAATGCGTGCAACATCGGGAAAAGATGTCAATTTGATTGATTTTGCGATGTCATATGAAGGGGCTATTAAAGATTTAAAAATGCGCGAAGATTTAGCACATAGATATTTAAATGAAGGTTTTTCTGGTGGAGAAAGAAAACGCAATGAAATCCTACAATTAAAAATGTTGAAACCTAAATTTGCTATTTTAGATGAAATAGATTCAGGGTTAGACGTTGATGCATTACGAATCGTTGGTCATAGTGTGTCAGATATGATCAAACAAGATCAATTTGGTGTGATATTAATTACCCATTATCAACGTATATTAGATTATATTAAACCAACACATGTACACATTATGATTGATGGTAAAATTGTACTAACAGGTGGACAAGAGTTGATTGAAAAAATTGATCAATCAGGATATGAATGGGTCAAAGAAGAGCTTGGAATTGACTTTGTTGATCAAGAGGCAAATCAATGATTCAATTGTTAGAAAACTATCAAACATGGCTTAAAGATAATTCCTTTACGATACCTAAAAATACGGTTCTTGAAACACCAATCCACATCAAATTATCTGATAAGATCGACTATGCTTTCAACGTTGAATCTAATAGTCAGGTTACTTTTATTGTTGAATTTGAATCGCTTACTCTGGATCAACGTCAAGTAGATCTATTATTAAATATTCAACCAAATAGCCATGTCAAATATGTATTAATTTCAGAAGAAAAAGCAACTGAAATAGTAATGAATCAAATAGTCAATGTATCTGAAGATGCAAATTTACATGTGATTTCTGGCTTTTTATCAAAGACATTAGATGTTGATATCAAAGTAAACTTAAATGGTCAAAATGCACGTGCCATGGTGAATGCAATTGCAGTATCCAATGATCAACAACAACAAACTGTAGATGTTCACTTGACACATAATGCACCTTACTCTTATGGCGACATGTATAATGTAGGAATTGCTAATGGATATGGTCGAGTAACATTAAACGGTGTAGAAAAAATAGAAAAAGGCATGAAACAAGCAAATGCATTCCAAACACTCAAAGGTATTATTCTATCTGATTTTTCTATGGTAGATGTTAATCCTATTCTACTCATTGATGAATATGACGTCAAAGCAGGACATGGTGCAACTGTCGGTAAAATTGAAGACCAACAATTATATTATCTTCAAAGTCGTGGTCTTACAAAAATGGAAGCTGAGAAATTAATTATAAAAGGTTATATTAAACCTATTTTAGATGAAATCAATGATCAAGCGCTCGTGGAAAGATTAGAACAAACGATTTACGAAAGGATATAATGAATCAAACGCTTAAAAACAAATTTAAGGCAATTGAAAAAAATCCAACATTAACATATTTAGATTCTGCAGCATCATCGCTTAAAATTGATGACAGTGTACAAAGCATGGTCAATTACTATGAGACTTCTGGGGCGAATATCAGTCGTGGTGCGTATGCATTAGGTATTGAAACAACCCAAGCTTATGAAGCCTCTAGAGAAGTTGTTGCCAAATATATAGGTGCAAATAAAAAAGAAGAAATCATCTTTACAAAAGGAACCACTCAAAGCATGAATATGCTTGCCTATCATTTTGAGAAAGTACTTAAAAAAGGCGATGAAATTCTTAGTTCAGAACTTGAACATAATGCTGCTATTTTACCTTTTCAAAGAGTTGCAAAGTCAACTGGTGCGACGTTAACATATGTTGCTTTGGATAAAGATTTAAGAATCGATTCGAACAAAGCCCTCAATCAAATAACAACCAAGACAAAAGTGATTGTATTAACATATGTTTCAAATGTTATGGGGTATATTACAGATTTAAAACCCATCATAAAAAAAGCTCAGGAAGTTGGGGCCATTGTTATTGTGGATGCTGCACAGGCAGCACCACACATCACGATTGATGTTAAAGATTTGGGATGTGACTTTTTAGCATTTTCTGGACACAAATGTTTTGGACCAACAGGTGTTGGCATTTTGTATGGTAGATATGATCAATTAAACCAACTTGTTCCAAGTGAAGTTGGTGGTGGTATGGTTGATGAGGTTGAGTTATATTCACACACATACTTAGAGTTACCAGAAAGACTAGAAGCTGGAACGCCACCAATTGCTGAAGTGATTGGACTTGCGCCAGCACTGAATTACATACTAAAAATTGGTCATGACACAATATTAAACCATTCAAAAAAACTCCAACAATATTTATTAGAGGCACTTAAAGAAAGATCCTATATCAAAGTCTATAATCCAAAAAGTGATATTGGTATTGTGACATTTAATATTCAAGATGTACATGCACACGATGTTCAATCTTTTTTATCAGAAAGTAATATTGCAGTTAGAACAGGTCATCATTGTGCAAAATTATTACAAAAACGACTAAAAACATCAGCAACCATTCGTGTATCATTTCAAATTTATAATGATACAAATGATATTGATAAACTGCTTGATGTTTTAGATACAGCGTATCAGTTTTTCAGAACTTAAGGAGTAATATGCAAGAATTATATCGACAAGTGATTATGGATCATTACAAGTACCCCAGAAACAAAGGTCTAATTTCAGATTCAAAAGCACTTATGATTCATTTGAATAATCCAACATGTGGAGACGAAATCACCATTCAATTATTTACAGAAGAAGGTAATATCAAAAAGGTCCTACATGAGGGTAGTGGATGTTCGATATGTTGTGCAAGTGCAAGTGTGATGTCGGTTGCTTTAGAAAAACATACAATTAAAGAAGGCATTCAAATCATTTCAGAATTTTATGAATTAATAAAAGGGATGCCATATAATACAGACATTTTATTTAAAGATGCAGTTGCTTTTTCAGGCGTAAGTCAATTTCCAGCAAGAATAAAATGTGCAACATTATCTTGGAAAGCTGTTGAAAAAGGACTTCAATCAATTAAGGAGGAATCACATGGATGACAATAAGAAAAAAATAGATGCCATTGTTGGCGATTATCAATATGGTTTTAAAACAGAAACAACACCTTTTTACTCAATTCCAAAAGGTATTAGTGAAGAAGTCGTCAGAAAAATTTCTGAATATAAACAAGAACCTTCTTGGATGACTGATATTCGAGTAAAAGCATACCAACAATTTGCTTCAGTACCAAATCCAACTTGGGGACCTGATTTATCTTTTATCGATTTTGACGAATTTACATATTTTATTAAATCTAGTGAACGCGCTGAAACATCTTGGGATGATGTTCCTGAAGAAATCAAAGATACCTTTGAAAAACTTGGTATTCCAGAGGCTGAACGTAAATATTTAGCGGGTGTTTCTACTCAATTTGAATCAGAAGTGGTCTATCATAACACGATGAAAGAGCTCGAAGATCTAGGTGTAATCTATGTAGATACAGATACCGCTTTAAGAGAATATCCTGAACTCGTGAAAGAATATTTTGGAAAAATGATTCCATATGATGACAATAAATATGCAGCACTCAATACAGCAGTATGGAGTGGAGGATCATTTATTTATGTTCCAAAAGGTGTGCATGTTCCTAAGCCACTCCAATCATATTTTAGAATTAATAGTGATCAAATGGGTCAATTTGAACGTACATTAATTATTGTTGAAGAAGGTGCGTATGTCAATTATGTTGAAGGGTGTACCGCTCCAACATATACAAAAGATTCTTTACATGCTGCGATTGTCGAAATCGTAGTTAAAAAAGATGCAACATGTCGTTATACAACGATTCAAAACTGGTCTTCAAATGTTATCAACCTTGTAACAAAGCGTGCGTATGTCTATGAAAATGGACATATGGAGTGGATTGATGGTAATATTGGTTCTAACGTTAACATGAAATATCCTTCATGTGTTTTACTGGAACCATATGCAAAAGGCACCACGATTTCAATTGCATTTGCAGGTAAAGATCAGCATCAAGACACAGGCGCAAAAATGATTCACGTTGCACCAAATACAACATCTACCATCGTATCTAAGTCCATTTCACGTGGTGGTGGTAAAGTTAATTATCGTGGTAAAGTTGATTTTGGTAAAAAAGCAAAAGGTGCAAAAGCACATGTCGAATGTGACACGATCATCTTAGATGACATGTCTTATTCTGATACGATCCCTTATAATAGTGTCAGAAATAGCGATGTCTTTTTAGAGCATGAAGCAACTGTTTCTAAAATTAGTGAGGATCAACTCTTTTATTTAATGAGTCGTGGTTTATCTGAAGAAGAAGCAACAGAAATGATTGTGATGGGGTTCATAGAACCTTTCGCAAAAGAACTTCCAATGGAATATGCAATTGAATTAAATCAACTCATTAAATTAGAGATGGAAGGATCAATTGGTTAATTAAAAAGCGTATCACATACGCTTTTTTCATTGTAAATATGTTAAGATATCATAAAGGAATATCATGAAATATATCTTATTCAAAAAAATTGACCATCAAATGACATTAGTGGACGAAATGATGGAAACACAATTTTCTAAAGTTCATAAAATACCATATCAATCTTTCATGATTTATACATATGAAGAAGCATTTGTGTCAGATTTGCATGTTTTATTCAATGACTTAGCAAGTGAACTTTTGACAGATTTTTTTGTTTATATATCGCCTTATGTGAATGAAACTTTATTATTTAAACATGTAGATACATTGAACCAACTCATAAGTGAGATACCAACGATGAGTAAAGGTATTGTTGATAATAAAGTTATTTTGATGCATCAACTCAAGCATATAACGCCACAACTAAAAACATTCATTTTAGGAAAATATGTTGATCAAAACTATATGCTAAACACAATTCAAACCTATCTTGAATCGAATCAAAATATGATCACTGCATCCAAAGAATTATTCATCCATAGAAATACATTGATGATGCGCTTAGAGAAATTTAATGATGCAACCGGTTTTGATATGAAATCATTTAAAGATGGTTTTTTAATGTATCACTTATTTGTGTAAATTTTTTTTGTGCATAGTGCACATTGTGTAAACGCATTCAATTAACTATAATAATCATATACTTATATAAGGAGTTATTATGGCAACATTACAACTAAAAGATATTAACAAAGTATATCCAAACGGTGTACAAGCTGTTTTTGATTTTAACTTATCGATTAAAGATAAGGAATTTATCGTTTTTGTTGGTCCTTCTGGATGTGGAAAGTCTACAACACTAAGAATGATCGCAGGACTTGAAGAAATCACATCTGGTGAATTATATATAGATGATGAAATGGTGAATGATAAAGCACCTAAAGATAGAAACATTGCGATGGTTTTCCAATCCTATGCATTATACCCACACATGAGTGTTTATGACAATATGGCTTTCGGTTTAAAACTTCGCAAAATGCCGAAAGATCAAATTGAAGAAAAAGTAAACCAAGCAGCAGAAATACTAGGTTTATCACCTTATTTAGATCGTAAACCAAAAGCACTTTCTGGTGGTCAACGTCAACGTGTGGCATTGGGACGTGCAATCGTGCGTAATGCAAAAGTGTTCTTAATGGATGAACCACTATCTAACTTAGATGCGAAACTTCGTGTACAGATGCGTGGTGAATTAATTAAATTACATAATCAAATTGAAACGACAACAATTTATGTAACACACGACCAAATAGAAGCGATGACAATGGCGAGTCGTATTGTTGTTATGAAAGATGGTTATATTATGCAAGTAGGATCGCCTAAAGAAATTTATGACCATCCAAACAATATGTTTGTCGCTGGTTTTATTGGTACACCCCCAATGAACTTCATTCATGGACGTGTAAATAAAGAAGGTATTTTCACAGCTGGTAAACATACGATTGAACTTCCTCAAGATAAATTTGAGATTATTAAATTTCACAAAATGATTGAAAAAGACGTGGTGTTAGGTATACGTCCTGAAGATATTCACGATGATCAAGTTGTTATGAAAGCATATCCAAATGCCGTATTAGATATCGTTGTGGATGTTGCGGAATTGCTTGGTGCTGAAACAAATATTTATACACAAGTACATGAATCTAATATTTGTGCATCAGTAGATGCTAGAACAAATATTCATATTGGAGATAAATTAAAACTCACGTTAGATATGAATAAATCACATTTCTTTGATCCACAAACAGAACAAGTGCTTGTGATAGATCCAAATGCAGATATTAAACCTTCAAAAGCAGTTAAAAAAGAAGCAGAATAAGCTTCTTTTTTTTATAGAATATGTTAAAGTACATCATTTATGAACAACCTTTTACAACGATTTATTCAATACACTCAAAAATAATATTAAAACACCATATTACTTATGTCATTAATCAAATGTTACACCAATATTACAATGATCTCAATAGTTATATAAAGAATTATAAAAAAATGATTAGTAACACATACCATATACCCATTTTTATTAATGCTCAAACGGCACTCATTGTTGTATATGGTTATAGAAACACATATAATTTGGCGATCAATGTCTTTTCGATCAAGCATCTTCAACATCTTCAAGGTATGTGTCAAATCATATTTGATAATGATTCAATCATGGTCCAAAAATCATGTAAATATTTGAAAAAAATGATTGAGCATGCAAAACATATTCACACAAAATTATTAGAAAACATTTTCATTGGATGATATTTAAAGATATCTTGAATATATGGTATAATTCTTTTGGAAAAACAAGATAAAGGAGAATTGGTCATGGCTAAAAAAACCATTCTTGACGTACAATTAAAAAGCAAAAAAGTCATTATGCGTGTCGACTTTAATGTCCCGATGCAAAATGGAGAAATCAGTGATGAAAATCGAATCGTTGCTGCATTAGATTCAATAAAATATATTTTAAATCAAGGCGGAAAGCTCATATTACTTTCTCATTTAGGTCGTGTTAAAACTGAAGAAGATAAGCAAAATAATTCATTAGCCCCTGTTGCCAAAAGATTATCTCAGCATTTAAATTTAGAAGTAAATTTTGTTCCTTTTACAAGAGGTAAAGAAGTTGAAGCAGCCATTGAAAGTCTCGAAGATGGGCAAGTTGTTATGCTTGAAAATACTAGATTTGAAGATGTAGAGGGTAAAAAAGAATCAAATAATGATGAAGCTTTAGGTAAATACTGGGCATCACTTGCGGATATATTTGTTAATGATGCATTCGGAACAGCACACCGTGCCCATGCATCAAATGTAGGGATCTCAACATATATTGATACATCAGTTGCTGGATTTTTATTGGAGCGCGAAATTAAATTTATTGGTGATACAATTGCAAATCCAGAAAGACCGCTTGTTGCTGTATTAGGTGGCGCGAAAGTTTCAGACAAAATCAATGTCATTAAAAAACTTTTAGAAGTTGCAGATTATGTAATCATTACTGGTGCGATGGCGTATACGTTTTATTTAGCACAAGGATATGATGTTGGTTTATCCAAAGTAGAAAAAGATAAAGTGGATTTAGCACTAGAATTATTAGAATTGGCACAAGGTAAAATCATTTTAGGTACAGATGTTGTGACTGCAAAAGATTTTGATCCAGAGTCAGAACGAAATGTGCGCTCTAAATCCGCCATCCCAAGTGATGAAATGGGTATGGATGTTGGACCAGAAACGTTAAAAACATATTTTAAATATATTGAACAAGCAAAAACTATTATTTGGAATGGTCCACTTGGTGTCTTTGAATTCCCAAGATTTGCAGAGGGTACAAAAGGATTTGCTAAAAAATTAGTAGATCTTAAAGATTCTGTCACAACAATCATTGGTGGTGGAGATTCTGCAGCTGCCGTGATTCAATTTGGATATGAAAAAGACTTTGCACATATTTCCACTGGTGGTGGAGCTTCACTTGAATACTTAGAAGGTAAAGTATTACCTGGTATTGCATGTGTTGATGACAAATAATGGATGTCGGAAAAAAACTTAAAGCATTACGTTTAGGCAACAATTTAACTCAAGAAGAGTTAGCCTCACGTTTAGAACTTACAAAAGGATACATTTCATTATTAGAAAATAATAAAACCTCGCCTTCCATGTCAACACTCTTTAATATATTAGAGGTGCTTGGAACAGATGTTCATGAATTCTTTTCAAAA
>JALQTF010000039.1 GCA_023264085.1 Acholeplasmataceae bacterium | reverse complement strand
TTAACCATCAGTTACAAAAGTTACATATAAAACTATTTAATTACATTGTTCGTGAGAGCCTTCAATTATCTCATCATATTCACTTTGAGATAAAAACTGTGGAGTGTAAGTACCTCCATTTGAAATAATGTAATAAAACTTAAAAAAATACCAACAAATAAGCCAATCGCACCATACATCATCATTAGATTTCCTTCTGGATCGATTTTAGAACCAATGTACACACCTAAAAATGAAAGTCCAATGATGGTCATAAATAATTGAATAATTAAGACGTATAATGTAAAACCAGTTTTCAGTTTATTTCGTTCCAAATAAACGGTCCCCACAATCTCCTAATCCAGGTACAATATAGCCATTTTCATCTAGTTTTTCATCTAATGCTGCTAAATAAATACTAACATCTGGGTGATCTTCTTGAAGTCTTTGGACACCTTCTGGGCACCCAACAAGTCCAACATAACGTATATCTTTGACATTCGCTTCTTTTAACACTTGAATGGCATATGATGCCGATCCACCTGTTGCTAGCATTGGATCAACAACTAAAACAACACTTTCTTGTATTGTTTTAGGAAATTTTTGATAATACGCTTTTGGCTCTAATGTCTCTTCATCTCGATATAATCCGATATGACCAATTTTCGCTGTTGGAATTATATTATGTATCCCATCAACCATGCCTAAACCGGCTCTTAATATCGGTACAATAACAACAGGTTTTTCAAGTTCATATGCTGTCATTTTTGCCATTGGTGTTTCTATTTCAATAGGTCTTGTTTTGAAATCTCTTGTAATTTCATATGTAATGAGTGCACCAATTTCAGACACAGTTTCTCTAAATGCTTTTGTATTAGTGTTAATATTTCTCACTTGAGACATTTTATGATCAATCAATGGATGTTTTAATACCGTTACTTTTGACATAATTACCCCTCTATTTCTTTAATTTTGTCAATACGTTGTTGATGTCTTTCTTCAAATTTAGTATCCAAAAATACATCTAATAACCGAAATACTTGTGATTTGGTATGGGTACGAGCACCAAAGGTGATCACATTGGCAAAGTTATGTTCTTTCGCAAGTCGTGCTGTTTGTTCATCATAAATATTGGCAGCGCGAATGCCTTTAAACTTATTTGCTGCAATACTCATGCCAATACCCGTACCACAAATTAATATCCCTAAATCTACTTTTTTATTTAAGATTTGTGTTGCAACTTTTGATGCGTAATCAGGATAATCTACTGAGATATCTTCATCGGTACCTAGATTCATTACTGAAATCTTTTTTGATTGAAGATAGTCTATAATTTCAAATTTTAATGTTATACCTGCATGATCATTTCCTATCGCTATGGTCATTGTAATACCTCTTTTATGAGTTTTTTATTGTTTGGACTAAAAAACGTCATTCGATCTTTGTCTTCAAAATCCTTAAGTGTCACAATTGATGCATCTGCATAGTGGTTTAAAATGATTGTATGCAATGCCTTTCTTTGATTGTAACCATGCTCAAATGCCATTAGTCCATGTGGCTGCAGATATGCTTTTGACTGAGCAATCACTGTTTCATAGTGTTCAAGTCCTGTTTTACCACCAAATAATGCAAGGTTTGGTTCTTTATCTACGGTGTCTCCGATTGTTTCATCATCTGGTATGTAAGGCGGGTTACAAACGATGACATCAAAGACTTGATCAATGTTTGAAAACCAATCTGATTGTATCAATTTAACATCAATGTCTAGAGATTCTGCATTGCTTTTTGCAACATTTAATGCATCAACGCTAATATCTGCTAATGTAACAAGAACATTGTCAACTTCTTTTTTTAATGTAAGACCGATACATCCCGATCCAGTGCCAAGATCTAATAGCGAGAGTGGTTTTTGCATTTGATCTAAACATAACATGACGTTTTCAACAAGTCTTTCTGTTTCATTTCTTGGTATTAAAACGTGTGGATTGACATGAAATTTATGACCGTAGAAATATCGATATCCTAATATGTAATCAACAGGGATATGATCATAAATATATTGATGCATCGCATGTTTAACGCGTTCAATAAATGCTTCTTCGATTGGATTATTGAGTGTCATATAAAATTCGTGTGGTTCTAAATTAGAAAGCTCCATGATCATATATCTCACGATAAAAATAGATTTGCCTTCTTTTTCACATAACGATTCATATTGGTCAATAAGCATCTTATATGTCATACATTACCAGCAATTTGACGCTTTTGAAATTCATTGATTAATGGATCAATTACAAGTTCTAACTTACCATCCATCACAGCATCTAAACGCTGAAGTGTAAGTCCTATACGATGATCTGTAATTCGATTTTGAGGATAGTTATATGTTCTGATTTTTTCTGAACGATCGCCACGACCGATAAGTTCTTTTCGTGCTTGTTCTTCTTTAGATAATTGTTCTTGTAAGATCGAGTCGTAAATGCGCGCTTTAAGCAATTTAAACGCTTTATCTTTATTTTCGTGTTGTGATTTACCTTCTTGACACGCAACTGCAATATTCGTAGGAATATGTGTAAGTCTTACCGCACTTTTTGTTGTATTTACCGATTGTCCACCTGGACCACTAGAAGTGAATGTATCCACTCTAATATCATCCCATTTAACATCAATTTCTATTTCTTCAGCTTCAGGCATGACGAGAACAACTGCAGTGGATGTATGAATGCGACCTTGAGATTCTGTTTCAGGAACACGCTGAACACGATGGGTTCCTGATTCATATTTTAATAATGAATATACACCTTTTCCAGAAATCATGAATTCAATGGATGTATACCCACCCATGGCACCTTCCATGGCATTTAACAATTCAATTTTAAAACCATTGGCTTCTGAAAATTTAGAATATAATCGAAATAAGTCCCCAGCAAATATGTTTCCTTCATCACCACCTGCGGCACCTTTAATTTCCATAATGATATTTTTATCATCATTAGGATCTTTGGGAAGTAAAAGAATTTTTAAAGAGGACTCAAGTGCATATTTTTGTTCTTCTAAAGATTGATACTCTAATTCAGCCATTTCAATAAGTTCTGGATCTTTTTCTTCATTGATGATTGCTTCTGTTTGCTTTAATGTATCAGATACGGATAAAAAAGTATCGTAAACTTCAACAATTTTAGCGTATTCACTTTGTTTTTTTAAGAGATCTTTCATCTCTTTCATATCAACATTCGATGCTTGGAGTTTTAATAAAATTTCATCATATTGTTTTTTAATTAAATCAAGTCTATCATACATGTTATCACCTATTTTATTGTATCATGTTTTTATCTTTATTCGAACTATTCTCATTGATTTAAACCAAATAAAAAGACTCTATCAAGAGTCTTATTCATTTGGTTTATATTCTTCTGATCGATTTTCTTGAGCGACAAATCGAGAGTATTCAGTATCAAATCTAAAGAATCTAGAAACACCAGCAATACCTTGTCTGTTTTTAGCAATAATGAGTTCAACTTCACCGGTATTACCATCATCAGATTTCTTATAGTAATCTGGACGATATAAAAACATGACAATATCTGCATCTTGTTCGATACTTCCTGATTCTCTTAAATCTGCAAGAATCGGTTTTTTATCTTCTCTTTTTTCAACTTCACGAGATAACTGAGAAAGTGCAAGGACAGGAATTTTAAG
>JALQTF010000041.1 GCA_023264085.1 Acholeplasmataceae bacterium | reverse complement strand
TTCCACTAGATACTCTAGTTGCTTCAGGTTTATTCGATTGTAGATCATCTAAAAAGGCAAGATCTTCCATTTTTAAAGGGGTTAAAAATTGAGAAAGTAACTTATAGTCATTTGGATATGCTTTTTTATATGCATCCAGTTGCTTTTGATAATTTCTGTAAGCACGTCTTCCACGTAAAATCGTATGTTTACGGCAAAAGTCATAAACGTCTTGATCCACTTCAAATGGTGGTAATGTATAGTTTAAATTGTTTCTTAATGCGGTGATTTGATCTTTTGAAAGTGGTTTGCCGTGTGCACTAGATGTTCCTGCCACATCAGAGCCAAATCCGATTTGTGTTTTCACTTCAATAAAAAAGGGTTTATCTTGTTGGCGTTGTCCTTTTTTAATCGCTTTTTTAATTGCATCAGGATTCATACCATCTAAGACTTTAATATAATAAAACCCTAAAGCTTCCATTTTCTTTTTGGTATCTTCTGAAAATGTATATTTGACTTCACCATCAAGTTGAATATCATTTGAATCAAATAAAATGACCAAATTGGATAATTTTAAGTGTCCTGCTAAACTTAGTGCTTCTAAAGCGACACCTTCTTGAAGATCACCATCTCCAACCAATGTATAAATATATTGGTCAAATAACGCGATATCTTCTTTATTAAAACGTGCTTGAATATGTTTGGCTGCAAGTGCCATCCCAACAGCGTTTGAGACCCCTTGACCAAGTGGACCAGAAGTGGTTTCTATGCCGCGTTTAAGATCGTATTCAGGGTGTCCTGGCGTGTGGCCAAAGGTTCTAAAGTTTTGAATGTCTTCTATTGAGAGATCATATCCAGCAAGATGATTCATCGCATATAATAATGCTGACCCGTGACCTGCAGATAAGATAAAACGATCACGGTTATACCACGATGGATATCGTGCATCAATTCGTATAAAATCTTTAAATAGTGTATACACGATGGGTGCAGCACCTAATACGATTCCAGGGTGACCACTGTTTGCTTTTTCAATAGCATCTACCCCTAAAAATCTAAGGGTATTGATTGCTTTATCTTGAATCATTTTGTTTCTTTCTCGTTTTCTTCAGGTGTTTCAGCAGTTAATGATGCATCTTCTTGAGGTTCTACTGTTTCTTCTGGTATTTGAAAAAATGCTTTATAATGTGCTTCTTGAGCTTCAACTAGTTTATTAAATTTAGATTCGCCCATGGTTTGTCTTATGAGATTTTGGGTTGCGATATTTTCATCTTGAACAGATTTTCTTATGACTCTGTTTTGAAACATGTTAGAAATAAAAACAACGACTAAAATACCGAGTAGTACGGTAAAGACATCATTTGGAAAATACAGTGATGAAATGATGGCTGCAAGTAAATAGGTGACCATCAAAGGAATGATAAACATAAGATTAATACGTTTATTTTTTTGTGTCACACGTTCTAAAAAATCAATCCATATCGTATTGATATTTTCTTGGTAAAAATCCTTCATTGCTTCATAGTAACTTGTTTCAATGAGAACTCTGTAAGTGTTTTGTTCTGCTGTCCAAACAGCGAAACGTCCTCTTTTACCATAGGTGTCAAAAAAG
>JALQTF010000013.1 GCA_023264085.1 Acholeplasmataceae bacterium | reverse complement strand
CACATTATGCCAATATGTTACTTGCTTTTTATCTTGCAACTGGGCAAGATGCTGCAAATATTGTTGAAGGGTCACAAGGTATAACACATTGTGAAGTAAGACATGGTGACTTATATTTTTCAGTATCACTTCCTAATATTATCGTAGGCACTGTTGGTCATGGTAAAGATGCAGTTGATGCAAATAAAAACTTAGAATCTTTAGATGTAAAAGATGCATCTGGCGCTCAAAAACTGGCACAAATTGCTGCTGCTCTTGTTTTATGTGGTGAACTATCCCTTATGTCAGCACTGACAAATACGAATGAACTTACGCAATCTCATAAGCGCATCGAAAGGAAACAGTCATGAAAATAGGTATTGATAAAATTGGATTTTATGTTCCAAGATATTTTTTAGATATGACATCACTCGCTAAAGAACGTAATCAAGATGTCAATAAATATAAAGTTGGAATTGGTCAACACAAAATGGCAGTCATATCACCTTCTGAAGATATTGTAACAATGGCCTTAGAAGCTGCAAACAGTATTTTAGATGATACAGATAAAGCTGCCATTGATACGATATTATTTGCAACAGAAACGGCGATTGATTATTCAAAAGCTGCTGGAAATTATGTACACAGAATGTTGGGTTTACAACATAACATTCGTATCTTAGAACTCAAACAAGCATGTTATGCTGCCACTGGTTCATTACAACTTGCCATTGATTATGTGAGAATGCAACCAGATAAAAAAGTGTTGGTGTTATCTTCTGATGTTGCTTGGTATGGTTTTAATACACCTGGGGAATCAACACAAGGTGCAGGGGCAATTGCGATGCTCGTGAGTGCCAATCCAAGACTCGCTGAAGTGCACAAAGGTCAATTTACCACAGAGGAACTTCCAGATTTTTACCGACCATCTTATCAAGAGGTTCCAACAGTAGATGGTCACTTATCGATTCGTTGTTATAACGATATGCTTAAACGTGTTGATCCAAACACCTCATATTTATATACATGTTTCCATATGCCGTTTGCCAATATGGCTGTTAAAGCAAACAAAGTCTTTTCTAATCCGATTTCACAAGATAAAATAGACGTTGTAAAAGCTTTTACACAAGAAGTAGGAAATATTTATAATGGGTCATTATTCTTGAGTTTAATTTCTGTCTTATCCCTTGCAAAAGAATCTCTTGAAAATGAAACCATTGGAATGTTTTCATACGGTTCTGGTGCCATCGGTGAATTCTTCTCACTCACCATTCAAGAAGGGTATGAACATGTATTTGATAAAACCAAAGCATTATCTCATTTAGATTCTAGAGATGAAATTAACTTTAAAACATATGTGGAATATATGACATTTTATAAAGATAAAGAAGTCACACATCAATATATTGCATCTGATTTTAAAGCCCATAAAGATAATCAGTTTGTTTTAGAACAGATGGTACAAGGTCATAGAATATATAAAAAGGTAAGTGATTAAATCACTTACCTTTTTTTCTTTGATTCATAAAATTGATGAGATCTTGATGAAATACTTTATCTACTTCTTTTAAGGTATCAATAGACGGTGCATTGAGTACTGCCATAATGCCTTTTACATCGTCAATTAATTGTTTAACAATTTGAATACTTTTTTTTATGTCATATGTCATCACAAGTTTTAAGAAATAGCCACTTAAGCCAACCATATGTGCACCTAAAGCAAGTGACTTCACGATATCAAATGCATCCCGTATGCCACCACTGGCAAATAAGGTGATATCATGAGAATCTTGATTATCTAAAAGAGATTCGACTGTGGATAAACCATACGATTCAAATGATACTAATCGGTTGTCTCTTCTATCATTTTCAATTGCAATAAAATTTGTACCACCTTTACCCGAGACATCAATATACTTCACTCCAATTGAATTTAATGTCTCAACAGTTTCTCTTGTCATCCCAAAACCAACATCTTTCACAATGACAGGCACTGTAACAAATTCTATGATTTCTATTAATCTTTCTTTCCAATGTTTAAATGTTCTGTCGCCTTCAGGCATCGTAATTTCTTGAGCTGCATTTAAATGTATTTGAAGTGCATGCGCATCCAAAATATCGATGGCTTTTTGAGCATCTTCTTTTGACCTTGAAAGTCCGATATTGGCAATTTTAAAACCTTCTTTTAATTCACCATTAATCACTTGAAAACTATCATACCACTTGGCATCTTTTATCGCTGCAGATAAAGATCCTGTTGCCATTGGAAAACCAAATGTTTTCGCAATGACAGAGAGCTTTTGATTCACCTCTTTGGATAAATCACTACCTCCTGACATTGCATTAATGTAGATTGGTGTTTGAAATGTATGTCCAAACACAGATACAGAAACATCAACATCATTGACATCAACAGAACAAAGCGAATTGGATAGTAACCTTACCTTGTCAAAATCATTCGTTACATGTTGTTGTTTTAATGCAGAATGTATATGGTCATCTTTTCTGTTAGACATGTTTAACTCCTTGGATATAATTATTGATAATTGGATATTGTTTAGGCACCAGTTCTAAGATTGACTTAAAATCTTCTTCATGACATAAAATCATCATATTATCTCCGCCACCAGCACCTGAAAACTTATAGGCGATATTTTTCTCATGCATGGATGCAATAATGTCTTTCATTTTTTCTGTAAATAAAGGTTTTTTAACGTTTAATTTCATAAGAGCATCATGATGACAACGCATCCAATGCATGAAGGCATTCAAATCATGTTGTTTGATTGCTTCATACATGTTTGTTGTACATGCATCAATATCACTTAAAAGTGATTGGTTATGTTGATTTGAAAAAACAGATTGAACAAGTTTATAAGATGACGCTGTTTGATTCGTGTTGACAATCACAATTGGTAAATCAGAAATATTGATTGGTTCGATAAACAAATCATGCCAAGGTAGATTGATATCTTGGAATCGTGGTTGAGAGGCATTATTCCATGTAAACTTTTTATAAACAAGTGGTACTTGATACGCACTCATCGCGAGATCCCCAAAAGAACTTTTATCAATAAGGTCTTTTTGTGTAATAACCCCTAGTTTATATATTTGAAGGGGTGTTAATGTCACATCATGAAATTGAAGGACGGCATCAATGAGTGCAATCGTGATGGCCCCTGAAGAGCCTAATCCCCACTTCTTTTGGTCTTTATGTAGTTCTGATGATATGTCGATATGATGCGGATTCAAATCCACTTTTATAAATTTTAAATACCGGTACACACTTTGTAAGGTATGTTTCCATAAAGCATATGGATAATCTATTTTATAGTCTCTTACGTTAAACACGATTTTATTTTGAAATTGATCACTCATGATGGAAAAATGATCTTGTTCAGTAATGGTGACTTTTAAATGCCATTTTGATGGCAGTATAATGGCATGATAACCTTTTACAACTGCATATTCACCTGCAAGATAAAGTTTCCCAGGTTTTTCAATACGAATCGACTTCATCTAAAATGACCGCACCTTTCTGATCAATGCCTGACCATAAAATGTCATAACCTTTTTCTTTGAGGTGTTTTTCTATCATAGATTGATGGTGCACTTTTGTTAACACTTTTACATTAGGACCAGCATCCATGGTGACAAAACAATCGATACCAAACATTGTTCTTAACGATTGAATCAATGAAATCACATCATATGATGACGGACTTAAATACTGAATTTTAGGAATTGTTTGATGACACACTTCATGCATAAATAATGCGTTTTTCTCTGTGATGCTTCCTAATTCATTAAAATCTCTTTGTTGTAGTGCTTCTTTAAATGCATCAAAATCAATAAAGGATTGCTTCACCCACTCTAAATAAAGCGGTGATGTTTCAACACTTAATTTCATCGCTTCAGTCGAACCAATACTTTTCTTTTGATCATTAATAATAACAACACCTAAACATACATCATCAAATGGAAAGTCGACTGGCTCAATGTGGCCATCAGGAAGCCAAGCAACTGCTCTTGGTAGTAAACTTCTAATTGCTGAC